>NZ_JBHYUU010000035.1:33923-55725 GCF_042749955.1 Kitasatospora sp. NPDC059462
CGGCTCGTCCCCGGCCCGGTCGCCGGGAGATGCCGCCCTGCCCACCGGGGCGGCGGCGCGGCCCCGGCGCGGCCCGTCGAGCAGTTCGGCGCGCAGGTGCCGGCCGAGGGCGCCCGCGGACGGGTGGTCGAACAGCACGGTGGCGGGCAGGCGCACGCCGACCGCGCCGTTCAGCCGGTTGCGCAGTTCGAGCGCGGCGAGCGAGTCGAGGCCCAGTTCGCTGAACGCCCGGTCCGGGTGGATCGCCCCGGCGTCCGGGTGGCCGAGGACGGCGGCGGCGTGGGTGCGCACCAGGTCGACCAGGTGCCGTTCCTGCTCGGCCGCCGGAGCGGAGGCCAGCCGGCGGACCAGCGCGCGTCCGGTGTCCGGGGCCGGGCGCGCCGTCCCGGGCCGGCGGGCGGCCAGCCCGGCCAGGACGGGCGGCAGGTCGTCCCCGCCGAGGCGGCCCGGATCCAGCCGGACCGGCGCCAGGACGGCCTCCGGGCGGGCCAGCGCCGCGTCGAACAGGGCGAGGCCGAGGCCGGCGTCCAGCGGCTCGACGCCGAAGCGGGCCATCCGCTGCCGGTCGGTCGCGCCGAGGCCCGCGGTGAGCGCGCTGTCCTGCTCCCACAGGCCCCACTGCAGCGAGACGGCGGGCAGGCCGAGGGCGCGGCGGCGCTGCGCGAGCGCGTCGAGCACCAGGTTGGCGGCGGAGTAGGCGGCCTGGCCCGGGTTGCCGGTGAGGCCGGCGGCCGAGGAGAAGAGCACGAACGCCCGCAGGTCCAGCCCGGCCGTCAGCTCGTCCAGGTGCAGCGCCGCGACGGCCTTGGGCCGCAGGACGCGCGCCACCCGCTCGGGGGTCAGCGCCGGGAGCAGGCCGTCGTCGACCACGGCCGCCAGGTGGACCACCGCGGCGAGCGGGTGCTCGGCCGGAACGGCCGCGAGGACCCCCGCCAGCGCGGCGCGGTCGGCGACGTCGCAGGCCGCGAAGGTGGCCTGCGCACCGGCCGCGGCGAGCTCGGCCCGCAGCTCCGGTGCTCCGGGGGCGTCGGCGCCGCGCCGGGACACCAGCAGCAGGTGTCGCACGCCGTGCGCCGCGACGAGGTGCCGGGCCACCAGGGCGCCCAGGGCTCCGGTGCCGCCGGTGACCAGCACGGTGCCGCCGTCGGCGAGCTCCGGCGGGGTGGGCGCGGCCGGGAGGGCCGGCGCCCGGCGCAGCCGGGGCACCAGCAGGGCCGCACCGCGCAGCGCGGCCTCGGGCAGGGCGCCGGCCGCGGCGAGCGCGTCGAGCCGGGCGTCGGTGTCCGTGTTGGTGTCGGTGTCGGCGGGTCGGGTGCCGGCGGGGTCGGTGGCCGTCTCCAGGTCGAGGAGCGCGAAGCGGTCGGGGTGCTCCGAGCGGGCGGCCCGGACCAGGCCCCACACCGCGGCGGCGGCCGGGTCCGGCACCTCGGCGCCCTCCACGGCGAGCGCGCCGCGGGTCGTGACCACCAGGCGCGCGGCGGCGAACCGCTCCTCCGCGAGCCAGGCCTGCGCGACGGCGAGCGCCTCCTGCACGGCCGCCCCGACGGCCTCCGGCCCCGCGGCCCGGTCCTGACCGGGCCGGGTGGCGAGCAGGACGGCGTCGGGCAGCGGCGCGCCGTCGGCGACCGCCGCCGCCAGTGCGGCGAGGTCCGGGTACCGGGGGGCGGCGAGCCGGGCCGCGAACGCGGCCGGCTCCGGCTCGTCCCCGCCGCCCACGACCGCCCAGCCCATGGGCGGTTCGACGGCCGGAGCCCGGACCCAGTCCAGGTCGAAGAGGTGCTCGGCGGCGGGCGCGGCTGCCGTCGGGAGCTGGTCCCGGGAGAGCGCGCGCACCGTCAGGGTCTCGACGGAGAGGACGGCCCGGCCGTCCTCGTCCACCGCCGCGACGGCGATCCGGTCGGCGTCCAGCGGCAGCAGGCGCACCCGCAGGGCCCGGACGCCGCCCGCGTGCAGCCGCACGCCGCGCCAGGAGAACGGCAGCCTCACCCGGGTGCCGAGGTCGTCGGCCGCCCCGGCCGCCGCCTCGGTTGCCGCCGGGGTCAGCCCGAGCGGATGCAGGGCCGCGTCGATCAGGGCCGGGTGCAGCCCGAACCGGCCACCGGCCGCCTCCTCGGGGAGGACGATCTCGGCGAACAGCTCGGGGCCGCGCTGCCAGGCCGCCCGCAGCCCGTGGAAGGCCGGGCCGTACCGCACCCCGGCGTCGGCGGCGTCGGCGTACAGCTCGTCCACCTCGACCGGGTCCGCGCCGGCCGGCGGCCAGACGGCGAGCGCCTGCTGCTCCGGGGTGCCCTGGGCGTCCGCGGAGCCCTGGCCGGGCGTCAGCGCACCGGTGGCGTGCAGCGTCCAGGCGCCCTCCGGTCCGGCGGGTCCTTCGGCCCGCTCGGGGCGCGCGTGTACGGTGACCGGCCGCAGGCCGGACGCGTCGGGCACGCCGACGGTGACCTGCACCTGCACCCCCTCAGCCTTCGGCACGGCCAGCGGCGCCACCAGCGTCAGTTCGTCCACGTGCGCGCAGCCGAGCCGGGCGCCGGCGTGCAGCGCGAGTTCGAGGAAGGCCGCCCCGGGCACCAGCACGGTGTCGAGCACCGCGTGGTCGGCGAGCCACGGGTGGGTGTCGAGCGAGAGGCGCCCGGTGAACAGCACGCCGTCGCCGTCCGCGAGGCCGACCACCGCGCCCAGCAGCGGGTGGTCCACCGCGCTCTGCCCCAGGCCGACGGCGTCGCCCGCGCCGGTACCGGCGTCCAGCCAGAAGCGCTGCCGCTCGAACGCGTACGTCGGCAGCTCGCCGGTGCGGCGGCGGGCGGTGGCCGCGTCGACGCCGCTCACCGCCGTCCAGTCGACCGCTCCGCCGCGGACGAACAGCCGGGCCAGCGCCGTCCGGAGGGTCTCGATCCGGTCCCGGTCCCGGTGCTGGGCGGGGACGGTCGCGGTGTCGGTCCCGGCCGTGCACTCCGCGACCATCGGCGTCAGCGCCGCCTCCGGGCCCAGCTCCACGAACACCGAGGCCCCCTCGGCCCGGGCCGCGGCCACCGCGTCCGCGAACCGCACCGGCTCACACACCTGCCGCACCCAGTACTCCGGATCGCACACCTCTGCCGCCGTCGCCATCCGGCCCGTCACATCCGACGCGAACAGGATCGACGGCTCCGACAAGCTGATGCCCGCCACCACCTCCCGCAGCTCCGCCAACACCGGCTCCATCAGCACCGAATGGAACGCATGCGACACCGCCAGCCGCGAGGAGCGCCACCCCCGCTCCCCGCACAGCACCCGCACCTTGTCGACAGCGTCGGCCTCACCCGAGACCACCACCGACGCCGGACCGTTCACCGCCGCGATCCCCGCACGGCCCTCACCCAGCAGGGCCGCGACCTCACCCTCGCTCGCACCCACCGCCAGCATCGCCCCGCCCGACGGCAGTTCACCCATCAACCGGGCCCGCGCCGCCACCAGAGCGACCGCACCCTCCAACGAGAACACCCCCGCCACATACGCCGCCACGATCCCACCCAGCGAATGCCCCAGCACCACCTCCGGCACCGCAACCCACGAACGCCACAACCGGTACAACGCCACCTCGAACGCGAACAACACCGGCTGCACCACACCCGTACCCTCACCGCCCTCCCCCGGCTCCCCCAGCAACACCTCCCGCACCGAGAACGGCACCACCCCCTCGAACGCCCCGCACACCTCGTCCACCGCCGCCGCGAACACCGGGAACGCCGCATACAACTCACGCCCCGCACCCGCACACCGCACCCCCTGACCCGTGAACACCAGCGCGGTCCGTGCCGCGCCGCGCTCCACGGTGCCGGTCACCACGCCGGCGGGTGCGGGCTCGCCGGCCGCCAACGCGGCCAGGCCGGCCGTCAGTTCCGTGCGGTCCCCGCCGAGGACCACCGCCCGGTGCGCCATGGCCGTGCGCCCCGAGGCCAGCACGGCCGCCACCTCGGCGATCCGGGCCTGGGGGTGCTCGGCGGCCCAGTCGCGCAGCCGGGCGGCCTGGGCCCGCAGGCCGGTCGCGGTGCGCGCGGAGACCACCCACGCGGCGGGCGCGTCCTGCTCGGCGAGGGTGTCCTCGCCGACCGCCGCCGGGGCCTGTTCGAGGATCACGTGGGCGTTGGTGCCGCTGATCCCGAAGGAAGACACCCCGGCCCGGCGCGGCCGTCCCGTCTCCGGCCACTCCACCGACTCCGCCAGCAGCTCCACCGCACCCGACGACCAGTCCACGTGCGGCGACGGCGCGTCCACATGCAGCGACTTCGGCACCACCCCGTGCCGCATCGCCATCACCATCTTGATCACACCCGCCACACCCGCCGCCGCCTGGGTGTGCCCGATGTTCGACTTCACCGACCCCAACCACAACGGCTGTTCGGCCGGCCGGTCCTGCCCGTACGCCGCCAGCAACGCCTGCGCCTCGATCGGGTCACCCAGCGTCGTCCCCGTCCCGTGCGCCTCCACCACGTCCACGTCCGCCGCCGCCAGCCCACCGCTCGCCAGCGCCGCCCGGATCACCCGCTCCTGCGACGGCCCGTTCGGCGCCGTCAACCCGTTCGATGCACCGTCCTGGTTCACCGCACTGCCCCGCACCACCGCCAGCACCCGGTGCCCGTGGCGCACCGCGTCCGACAGCCGCTCGACCAGCAGCAGGCCCACGCCCTCGCCCCAGCCGGTCCCGTCCGCCGCCGCCGCGAACGGCTTGCACCGCCCGTCCGCCGCCAGACCGCGCTGACGCGCGAAGTCGACGAAGACGGCGGGCGTCGACATCACGGTCACGCCGCCGGCCAGCGCGAGGTCGCACTCGCCGGCGCGCAGCGCCTGGCAGGCCAGGTGCAGCGAGACCAGCGAGGACGAGCAGGCCGTGTCGACGGTCACCGCCGGGCCCTCCAGCCCGAGGGCGTAGGCGACGCGGCCCGAGGCTACGCTCCCGACGTTGCCGTTGCCGAGGTAGCCCTCCAGCTCGTCCGGCACGCGGTTCAGGCGGGTCGCGTAGTCGTAGTAGATCGCGCCCGCGAACACGCCGGTGCGGCTGCCGCGCAGCGACTCGGGGTCGATGCCCGCGTACTCGATGGTCGCCCAGGAGGCCTCCAGCAGCAGGCGCTGCTGCGGGTCCATCGCCAGCGCCTCGCGCGGCGAGATCCCGAAGAAGGCGGCGTCGAACTCGGCCGCGTCGTCCACGAACCCGCCGGTCCGCACATAGGTGCTGCCCGGGCGCGAGGGGTCGAGGTCGAAGATCCGGTCGATGTCCCAGCCCCGGTCGGCGGGGAAGTCGGTGAGCGCGTCGACGCCCCCGGCGACGAGGTCCCACAACTCCTGCGGGGAGGTCACGCCGCCCGGCAGCCGGCAGCCCATGCCGACGATGGCGATCGGCTCGTCCGGCGCCACCGGCACGGGCCCGGCGGCCGGGCCCGACGGGGCCGGGCCGGCGGTGAGCAGGTCGGCCAGGCGGCCGGCCAGCAGCCTCGGGTTCGGGTAGTCGAAGACCAGTGTCGCGGGCAGGCGCAGGCCGACGGCGCCGCTCAGCCGGTTGCGCAGTTCGAGCCCGGTGAGCGAGTCGAAGCCCAGCTCACGGAACGCCCGTCCCTCCTCGATGCCGTCCTCGTCGCCGTGTCCGAGCACGGCGGCGGCGTGGGCGCACACGGTCCGCACCAGCAGTTGCCGGCGCTCGGCCTCCGGCAGACCGGCCAGCCGGGCCGTCAGCGTGCCCGACCGCGTCCTTCCGCCGGCGGCGGCGCCACGACGGCCGGGCACCCGTGCGAGGTCGCGCAGCAGTGCGGGCACCGCGTCGCCGTCGGCGCGGCGGAGCACGGCGAGGTCCATCCGGACCGGCATGAGGACGGGCTCGGCGCGGTTGACCGCCGCTTCCAGGAGCGCGCAGCCCTGCTCGGCGGAGAGCGGCAGGACGCCGAGGCTCGTCATGCGTCGGCGGTCGGCCGTGCCGAGCCCCGCGGTCATCGCGCTGCCGTCGGCCCACCAGCCCCAGGCGAGCGAGCTCGCGGGCAGGCCGTGGGCGCGGCGGTGGCGGGCGAGGGCGTCGAGGTAGGCGTTGGCCGCCGCGTAGTTGCTCTGGCCGGGGTTGCCGATCAGGCCGGCGGCCGAGGAGAACAGGACGAAGGCGTCGAGGTCGAGGTCGCGGGTGGCCAGGTGCAGGTTCCATGCGGCGTCGGCCTTGGGGCGCAGTACGGCGGCCAGCCGCTCGGGGGTCATGGCCTGGATCACCCCGTCGTCGAGCACCCCGGCCGCGTGGACGACGGCGGTGAGCGGGTGCTCGGCGGGGATCGCGGCGAGCACCCGGCCGAGGGCCTCGCGGTCGGCCGCGTCACAGGCCTCGATGCTCACCTCGGCGCCGAGCCCGGCGAGTTCGGCGGCCAGGGCGCCCGCGCCGGGGGCGTCGGGGCCACGCCGGCCGAGCAGCAGCAGGTGCCGGACGCCGTGCTCGGCGACCAGGTGACGGGCCAGCAGGGCGCCGAGGGTGCCGGTGCCGCCGGTGATCAGGACGGTGCCCTCGGGCGCGGGTGCGAAACCGGTGTCCTCGGGGCGGGCGGCGGCCCGGACCAGGCCGGGGACGAACCCGGCGCCGCCGCGCAGCGCGAGCTGGCTCTCGCCCGAGGCGGCCTGCGCGAGCACGGCCGCCTCGGAGGTGCCGCCGTCGGCGTCGACCAGGACGAAGCGCCCGGGGTGCTCGGCCTGCGCGGAGCGGACCAGGCCCCAGACGGCGGCCGAGGCGAGGTCGGTGGCCTGCTCGCCCGCGCCGACCGCGACCGCGCCGGTGGTCAGCAGGACGAGGCGGGTGTCGGCGGTCCGGGGATCGGCCAGCCAGCGGCCCAGGAGGCCGAGGACGCGCGCGGTGAGCTCGTGCGCCCGCGCCGGTTCCGGATCGTCGGCGGAGGGGACGCGCACGAGCACGGTCTCCGGGAGGCGCTCCTCGGAGTCGCCGAGGAGGGCGGAGGCGTCGTCCAGGTCGACGGTCCGGCCGGACACCGGTCCCGCCGAGAACTCCCTTTCCTTCCAGTGGAGTTCGAAGAGCGAGTCACGCAGCGGCGTGTCGGCGGTCCGCAGCAGTTCGGCCGAGACGGGCCGGACGACCACCGAGCCGATGGAGACGACCGCCCGGCCGTCCTCGTCGTGGGCGCTCAGCGAGATCCCGCCGGCCGCACCCGCCGCCAGCCGCACGCGCAGGGCGCGGCTGTGGCGGATGTCCAGCCGGACGGCCGTCCAGGAGAACGGAAGGCCGGCCCGGAGCGGCGCGTCCGCCTCGCCGCGGACCAGCATCGGGTGCATCGCGGCGTCGAGCAGGGCCGGGTGCAGCGCGAAGCGGTCGGCGTCGGCACCGCCCTCGTCGGGGAGTTCGACCTCGGCGAACAGCTCGGTGCCGCGCCGCCAGACCTGTCGCAGGCCCTGGAACAGCGGGCCGTAGTCGAAGCCTGCCGCCGCCGCGCGCTCGTAGAGGTCGTCGGCGTCGACCGGTACGGATCCGGGCGGCGGCCACTGCTCGGGCGCCGCGTCGTCGGCCGGGGCTTCGCCCGGGCCGACGGGGCCGTCGGGGCCCTCGGCGGCGGCGGTGAGCAGGCCGGTGGCGTGCCGGGTCCAGGGCCGGTCGGCGGGCGCGCTCTCGGGCCGGGAGTGGATGCCGACCGCGCGGGCGCCGTTCTCGTCCGGGTCCTCGACGGTGACCTGGATCCGCACGTCCCCGGTGTCGGAGAGCACGAGCGGGGTGTGCAGGGTGAGCTCGTCCACCACCGGGACACCCGCCTCGGCCCCTGCGCGCAGGGCGAGTT
This sequence comes from Kitasatospora sp. NPDC059462, assembly GCF_042749955.1. Taxonomy (NCBI): domain Bacteria; kingdom Bacillati; phylum Actinomycetota; class Actinomycetes; order Kitasatosporales; family Streptomycetaceae; genus Kitasatospora; species Kitasatospora sp. NPDC059462. Next base: position 41,708 of record NZ_JBHYUU010000035.1, read on the forward strand.
CGAGGAAGGCCGTGCCGGGGACGATGACCGTGCCGAGCACGGCGTGGTCGGCGAGCCACGGGTGGGTGGCGGTGGAGAAGCGGCCGGTCAGGACCGTCCCGGAGCCGTCGGCCAGCTCGACAGCGGCACCCAGCACCGGGTGCGCCACCGCCGACTGGCCCCAGCCGGCGCCGACCACGTCCGTGGCGTCGGGTTCGGCCCAGTAGCGGCGGTGCTGGAAGGCGTAGGTCGGCAGGTCGACGTGCCGGCCGGCGGGGAGCACGGTCGTCCAGTCGACGGGCAGGCCTGCGACGAAGGCGGCCGACAGCGCCGTCACCAGACGGTCGGGACCACCCTCGTGGCGGCGCAGCGTCTCCAGCACCACCGCGCCCGGGACGTCTTCCAGCTGGTCGGCGACCGGGACGACGAGTCCGGGGTGCGGGCTGCACTCCACGAACGTGGTGTGCCCGGCGGCGACCGCGGCCTGCACCGCCATGTCCAGGCGGACGGTGCCGCGCAGGTTGTCGAACCAGTACGAACCCGCCAACCACTCCGGCTCGTCCACCACTTCGCCCGTGACGGTCGAGTACATCGCCACCCGGCCCGCCAACGGCTCTACGGACGAGGAGAGTTCGACGACCTCGTCGCGGACCGCGTCCATGTACGCCGAATGCGAGGCGTAGTCGACGGGGATCCAGCGCGCCCGGATCTCCTCACGCTCACACCGCTCCACCACGGCGGCCAGTGCCTCGACGTCCCCGGACAGCACCACGCTCGACGGCCCGTTCACCGCCGCCAGCGACAACCGCTCATCGTCAGCGACCAGTTCGGCCGCACGCTCGGCGCCGACACCGACGGACAGCATCCCGCCACCCGTCACCCCACGCAGCGCCTGCGAACGCCGCACCACCACACGAACCGCATCCTCCAACGACAGCAACCCCGCCACATGGGCCGCAGCAATCTCACCCTGCGAATGCCCAATCACAGCGGTAGGCCGTATCCCGCACGACTCCCACCAACGGGCCAGACCCACCATCACCGCGAACAGCACCGGCTGGACCACATCCACCCGCTCCAGCAGAGCGCCCGAACCGTCGCGCAACACCTCCAGCAACGACCAGTCCGTCAGCGGATCCATCACCCCCGCGCACTCCTCCACGGCGGCGGCGAACACCGCTGAGGTGTCGAGGAGTTCGGCCGCCATCCCCGCCCACTGCGAGCCCTGACCCGGGAACACGAACACCGCACCCGAACCCGACACGGCAGCCGACTCGCCCCCGGCCACCTCACCCAGCCGGTCCACCAACTCCGCCACCGTCCGCCCGGACACCACAGCCCGGTGCTCGAACACCGACCGGCCCGTCACCAGCGACCGGCCGACATCCACCGGGTCGACCCCGGGATGCGCCACCGCCCACTCCCGCAGCCGCTCGGCCTGCGCACGCAGGGCCGCACCCGACCGGGCCGACACCACCCACGGCACGACCCCGCCGACCGGCTCGGCCGCCTCGGCCGCCGCCGGAAGCTCCGCCTCCGGCGCCTCCTCCAGCACCACGTGCGCATTGGTGCCGCTCGCGCCGAACGACGAGACGGCGGCGCGGCGCGGGCGCTCCGAGCGCGGCCAGGCCACCGGCTCGGTCAGCAGCCGGACGTTGCCGGTCGCCCAGTCGATGTCCGGCGAGGGCGCGTCGATGTGCAGGGTGCGCGGCAACTCCTGGTGCCGCAGCGCCATGACCGTCCTGATCACACCCGCCACGCCCGCCGCGGCCTGGGTGTGCCCGATGTTCGACTTCACCGAACCGAGCCACAGCGGCCGGTCCTCGGGACGGCCCCGCCCGTAGGTCGCCAGCAGAGCCTGCGCCTCGATCGGGTCACCCAGCGGGGTGCCGGTGCCGTGCGCCTCCACCGTGTCCACGTCGCGCGCGGCCAGGCCGGCGGCCTCCAGGGCCGCCCGGATCACCCGCTCCTGCGACGGGCCGTTCGGCGCCGTCAGCCCGTTGGACGCGCCGTCCTGGTTCACCGCACTGCCGCGCACCACGGCGAGGACGGGGTGCCCGTGGCGCACCGCGTCCGACAGGCGCTCGACCACCAGCAGGCCCGCCCCGTCCGCGGGGCCGAAGCCGTCGGCCGCCGCCGAGAACGGCTTGCAGCGGCCGTCCGGGGCGAGGCCCCGTTGCCGGCTGAAGTTGACGAAGGTCTCCGGGGTGCACATCACGGTGGCGCCGCCGGCGAGCGCGAGGTCGCACTCCCCCGCGCGCAGCGCGCCGACCGCCAGGTGCAGTGCGACCAGCGCCGAGGAGCACGCCGTGTCCACCGTGACCGCCGGCCCCTCCAGGCCGAGGACGTAGGACACCCGGCCGGCGAGCAGACTGGCGGCGTTCGCCATGCCCAGCGTGCCGTCCCGCCCCTTCGCCGTCCGGGCGAGCACGGTGGTGTAGTCGAGCCAGTTGATCCCGGTGTACACGCCGGTGCGGCTGCCGCGCAGGGTGCCCGGGTCGATGCCGGCCCGCTCCACCGCCTCCCAGGAGATCTCCAGCAGCAGGCGCTGCTGCGGGTCCATGGCCAGCGCCTCGCGCGGCGAGATCCCGAAGAAGCCGGCATCGAAGTCGGCCGCGTCGTGCAGGAACCCGCCCTCACGGACGTACGCCGTGCCGGGGGCGTCGGGGTCGGGGTCGTACAGGGCCTCCAGGTCCCAGCCCCGGTCGGTCGGGAAGGCGCCGATCGCGTCGCCGCCGCCCGCCACGAACTCCCACAGCTGCTCCGGCGTCGACAGCCCGCCCGGGAAGCGACAGGCCATGCCCACGATCGCGATCGGCTCGCGGCCCCGCTCCTCCAGCTCCCGGACCCGCCGGTGCGCGTCCCGCGCGTCGGCGACGGCCCGCTTGAGGTAGGACCGCAGCTTCTCTTCCGACTCGGCCACGTCTACTCCGACTCCTCGATCGAACGGTCGTTGTCGCTGGTCTGGTGCTGGTACTGGTGCTGGTACTGGTGCTGCTGCCGGTCCCACGGCGGGCCCGGGTGGGTCCGCGGCCTCACTCGAACCCCTGGTCGACGAGGGAGAACAGCTCGTCGTCGGTGGCCGACCCGAGGTCGTCCTCGTCCGTTCCGTCGGCGCCGTCGTCCGGCGCCCCGCACAGCGCCAGCAGCTCGCGCAGGCGTTCGGCGATCCGGTCGCGGGCCCCGTCCTCGGCCAGGAGTGCCGGGAGCGCCTCGTGCAGCCGGTCCAGGTCGGCGAGTACCGGGGTGGCCGCCGAGGATTCCTCGGCGAGCCGCGCCAGCACGTGGCGGGCCAGGCTCACCGGGTTCGGGAAGTCGAAGACCAGGGTCGAGCGCAGGTGCACCCCGGTGGCGCGCACCAGGCGCTTCCGCAGTTCGACCGCCATCAGCGAGTCGAAGCCGACCTCCTTGAACGCCCGCTCCGGCCCGACCTCGTCGGCGCCCGGGTGCCCGAGGACGGCGGCCGCCACCGTCCTGACGAGCGTGACCAGTTCGTGCTCGCGCTCCTCCTCGGACAGCGCCGCCAGCCGCTGTCGCAGGGCGTCGGCCCCCGGGGTCCCGGGGGCCTGGGCACCACCGGCCGCGCGGCGCACCTCCAGGGCACGGAGCAGCTGCCGCAGCGGACCGCGCACGGTCTCCGGGCGGGTGCGCAGGGCCGCGCGGTCGGGCCGGGCGAGCACCAGTCCCGGCCCGGCCGCACGCAGCGCCTCGTCGAACAGCACGAGCGCCTCGGCCTCCGTCACCTCCAGCAGTCCTTCCTGGAGTTCGGCCTCGGCCCCGCCGGCTCCGGTGGGCCCCCAGGCGAGCGCGGCGGCGGGCAGGCCTTCGGCGTGCCGGGCGGCGGCCAGCGCCTCGGCGAAGGCGGCGGCCGCGGTGGCCGCAGGCGGTTCGGGGGCACCGGTCTGGCCGCTCGCCGGGGAGAGCGTCACGAGCGACGCGCCCGGATGCGCGGCGAGCAGTCCGGCGAGGGCCAGGCTCGTCCCGACGTCCGGCTCCGCTTCGTCGCGGGCCGCACCGGCCACCGCGAGCAGCACGCCGGCCACCGGGTGCCCGGCGACGGCCGCGTCCAGCGCGGTGCGCAGCCCGTCGTGGTCGCCGGGCGTCCAGCCGACCACCTCGGCCTCGGCTCCCGCCCCGGCCAGCCGCTCCGCCAGCCGGTGCACGGCGTCGATGCCCGTGCCGCCGCCCGGCAGCAGGACCAGGCGACGGACGCCGTGGGCCGCGACCAGGTGTCCCGCCAGCGCGCCGGCCAGCGGGATGTCCGCGCCGCCGATCAGCACCGTGCCACCGCCCGCGCCCCACGGCTCGACCGGGGCGACGTGGCTCGCCACCGCCGCCCCGGCCAGGGCCGGGGCGAGCAGCCGTCCGCCGCGCACGGCGAGCCTCGGTTCGCCGGCGGACACCACCGCGGGCAGTGCGGCGACAGAGGCCGGGTCGCCGTCCACGTCGGCCAGCAGGATCCGGTCCGGGTGCGCGGCCTGGAGCGCGCACACCGCGCCCCAGGCGGCCGCCCGGGCCGGGTCGGGCACCCGGTCCCCGTCCGCGGTGAGGACGGCCTGCCGGGTCACCAGCAGGAGCCTGCTGTCCGCCGGCCCCGGTTCGGCCGCCCACGCCGCGACCTGGGCCGCCGCGAGCGAGATCCGGCGGAATGCCGCGGCGGTCGGCTCGGCGTCCGAGTCCAGGGCGGTCGCGGCGAGCACGACGGTGTCGGGCGCCGGCGAGCCGGCCGCGACGGCGGCGGCGAGGGCCGCCACGGTCGCGTACCGGGCCTCCGGGTCGAATCCGTCGAGGGTGTCGAGGACGTCGGGGGTGTCGGGGGTGTCCGCCGCGCCGAGCACGGCGAGACGTCCGGGCACGGCGCGGCCCGGCGCGTCCGCGTCCCACGCCGACCAGGTCAGGCGCAGCAGCGCGTCCCGCTGCGGACCGCCGGCCGCGCGCAGCTGCTCGGCGGAGACCGGGCGCACGGTCAGCGACTCGACCACCGCGACCGGACGGCCCGCCGCGTCCGCGACACGCATCGACACCGCGCCCTCCCCGCCCGGGGTCAGCCGGACCCGCAGGCCGACCGGACCGTTGCCGGAGAAGCGGACACCGTGCCAGGAGAAGGCGACCCGGACGTCCTCGTCCTCGTCGGCGCCCGCGCGGAGCGTCTGGATCCCCGCGTCGAGCAGGGCCGGGTGCACGGCGAAGCCGGCCGCCTCGCGCTCGTGTTCGGCGGGGAGCCCGACCTCGGCGAACAGGTCGTCACCGAGCCGCCAGGCGGCCCGCAGGCCCCGGAAGGCGGGGCCGTAGTCGACGCCCGAGAGCGCCAGGCGCTCGTAGAAGTCGTCCACGTCCAACGGTGCGGCACCGGTCGGCGGCCAGCTCGCCCACGCGGGGTCGGCGTCGTCGGCATCCGCCCCCTCCAGCAGCGTGCCCTCCGCGTGCCGGGTCCACGGCTGGTCGGCGGGCGCGTGCTCGGGCCGGGAGTGGATGCCGACCGCGCGGGCGCCGGTCCCGTCCGGCGCACCCACGACGACCTGGATCCGCAGCGCTTCGGCATCCGGCAGCACGAGCGGCGTGTGCAGGGTCAGCTCCTCGACGGTGGGACTGCCCACCTCGCGGCCCGCCCAGGCCGCCAGCTCGACGAAGAGCGTCCCCGGCACGATCGCCGTGCCCAGGACGACGTGGTCGGCGAGCCACGGGTGAGCCGCGGCGGAGAGGCGACCGGTGAACAGCACGGTGCCGTCGTGGGCCGAGCTGACCGCCGCGCCCAGCAGCGGGTGCCCGGCGGAGGCGAGCCCGAGCCCGGCCGGGTCGCCTGCCCGGACACCCTGGTCGAGCCAGTAGCGGCGGTGTTGGAAGGCGTAGGTCGGCAGGTCGACGTGCCGGCCGGCGGGGAGCAGGGTCGTCCAGTCGACGGGCAGGCCCGCGACGAAGGCGGCCGACAGCGCCGTCACCAGACGGTCGGGACCACCCTCGTGGCGGCGCAGCGTCTCCAGGACCACGGCGCCCGGGACGTCTTCCAGCTGGTCGGCGACCGGGACCACCAGTCCGGGGTGCGGGCTGCACTCCACGAACGTGGTGTGCCCGGCGGCGACGGCAGCCTCCACCGCCGCGTCCAGGCGGACGGTGCCGCGCAGGTTGTCGAACCAGTACGAACCCGCCAACCGCTCCGGCTCGTCCACCACCTCACCCGTGACGGTCGAGTACATCGCCACCCGGCCCGCCAACGGGCTCACCGAAGACGACAGTTCGACGACCTCGTCACGGACCGCGTCCATGTACGCCGAATGCGAGGCGTAGTCGACGGGGATCCAGCGCGCCCGGATCCCCTCACGCTCACACCGCTCCACCACGGCGGCCAGTGCCTCGACGTCCCCGGACAGCACCACGCTCGACGGCCCGTTCACCGCCGCCAGCGACAACCGCTCATCATCAGCGACCAGTTCGGCCGCACGCTCGGCACCCACGCCCACGGACAGCATCCCGCCACCCGTCACCCCACGCAGCGCCTGCGAACGCCGCACCACCACACGAACCGCATCCTCCAACGACAGCAACCCCGCCACATGGGCCGCAGCAATCTCACCCTGCGAATGCCCAATCACAGCGGCAGGCCGTATCCCGCACGACTCCCACCAACGGGCCAGACCCACCATCACCGCGAACAGCACCGGCTGGACCACATCCACCCGCTCCAGCAGAGCGCCCGAACCGTCGCGCAACACCTCCAGCAACGACCAATCCGTCAGCGGATCCATCACCCCCGCACACTCCTCCACGGCGGCGGAGAACACCGCTGAGGTGTCGAGGAGTTCGGCCGCCATCCCCGCCCACTGCGACCCCTGACCCGGGAACACGAACACCGCACCCGGCTCCTCGGTCCGCCCGGCCACCGGCAGGGACTCCGTCCCCCACTCGCCGAGCCGGTCCACGAGCTCGGGCAGGGCCCGCCCGGCGACGACCGCGCGGTGCTCGAACACCGCCCGGCCCGTCACCAGCGACCGGCCCACGTCCACCGGGTCGACCCCGGGATGCGCCACCGCCCACTCCCGCAGCCGTTCCACCTGCTCCCGCAGCGCCGCACCGGACCGGGCCGACACCACCCACGGCACGACCCCGCCGGCCGGCTCCGGCGCCGCCGGAGGCTCCGCCTCCGACGCCGCCTCCAGCACCACGTGCGCATTGGTGCCGCTGATCCCGAAGGAGGACACCGCAGCCCGGCGCGGCCGGCCGGTCTCCGGCCACTCCGCCGCCTCGGTCAGCAGCTCGACGGCACCCTCCGACCAGTCCACGTGCGACGAGGGCGCGTCCACGTGCAGCGTCCGCGGCAGCACGCCGTGCCGCAGCGCCAGCACCATCTTGATCACACCCGCCACACCCGCCGCCGCCTGGGCATGGCCGATGTTGGACTTCACCGACCCCAGCCGCAGCGGCCGTTCGGCCGGCCGGTCCTGCCCGTAGGTCGCCAGCAACGCCTGCGCCTCGATCGGGTCACCCAGCGTCGTCCCCGTCCCGTGCGCCTCCACCACGTCCACGTCCGCCGTGGACAGACCCGCGTTGGCGAGCGCCGCCCGGATCACCCGCTGCTGGGCGGGCCCGTTGGGCGCGGACAGCCCGTTGGACGCACCGTCCTGGTTCACCGCACTGCCCCGCACCACCGCCAGCACCCGGTGCCCGTGGCGGCGTGCGTCCGAGAGGCGCTCCAGCAGGACCAGCCCGACGCCCTCGCCGGCGCCCATGCCGTCGGCCGCCTCCGAGAACGCCTTGCAGCGGCCGTCCGGGGACAGTCCGCGCTGGCGCGAGAACTCGACGAAGAACTCGGGCGTCGACATGACCGTCACCCCGCCCGCGAGCGCGAGGTCGCACTCCCCCGAGCGCAGCGCGCCCGCCGCCAGGTGCAACGCGACCAGCGACGACGAGCACGCCGTGTCGATGCTCACCGCCGGGCCCTCCAGCCCCAGCGCGTACGCGACCCGGCCGGAGGCGATGCTGCTCGCGCTGCCGTAGCCGACGTAGCCCTCGACCTCCTCCGGCACGCGGTCGAGGCGCGAGCCGTAGTCGTTGTCGATGACACCGGCGAAGATCCCGGTCCGGCTGCCGCGCAGCGAGCCGGGGTCGATGCCGGCCCGCTCCACCGCCTCCCAGGAGGCCTCCAGCAGCAGGCGCTGCTGCGGGTCCATCGCCAGTGCCTCGCGCGGCGAGATCCCGAAGAACTCGGCGTCGAAGTCCGCCACACCGGACAGGAACCCACCACGGCGCACATAGCTCCTCCCGGACGCCTCCGGGTCGGGGTCGAAGAGCCCCGCCACGTCCCAGCCGCGATCACCCGGGAAGTCCCCGATCGCATCGCCACCCGCGGTCACCAGCTCCCAGAGGTCCTCGGGCGAGGCGACACCACCGGGGAAACGGCAGCCCATGCCGACGATCACGACCGGATCACCGTCGGTGCCCGCGCCGGCGGCCGGGGCGGGCACGGGGGCCGCCGCCCGCTCGTCCGGTCCGGCGGAGCCGGTCAGCCGTTCCAGCAGGTGGCCGGCGAGCCGGGCCGGGGTCGGGTGGTCGAAGACCAGGGTGGACGGCAGCCGCAGACCGGTGACGCCGTTGAGCCGGTTGCGCAGCTCGACACCGGTCAGCGAGTCGAAGCCCAGCTCCTTGAAGGCGCGGGTCGCGTGCACCGCGTCGGCCGACCGGTGGCCCAGCGCGCCCGCGGCCTCGGTCCGGACGACCTCCAGCAGCGCCCGCTCGCGGTCGGCGGCCGCCAGGGCGGCGATCCGGGCGGCCAGTGGTGCCGCGTCCGGCTGCCGGTCGCGGCGGCGGGTGGCCCCGCCCAGCAGGTCGCCGAACAGCGCGGGAGCGGCGGCCGCACGGGCGCGGATCGCCCGGAGGTCCAGGTGCGCGGGCACCAGGGTCGCGCCGGGTTCGGCGAGCGCGAGGTCGAACAGGCTCAGCGCCTCCTCGGCCGGCATCGCGACCGCGCCGGTCCGTGCCCACCGGGCGAGGTCGGCCTCGCTCAGCCGCCCGCCCATGCCCCGGGTCCCGGCCCACAGGCCCCAGGCGAGGGAGATCGCCGGCAGGCCGAGCGCCCGGCGGTGCTGCGCCAGGCCGTCCAGGAAGGCGTTGGCGGCCGCGTAGTTGCCCTGGCCCGGGCCGCCGAAGGTGGTCGCTCCGGAGGAGAAGAGCACGAAGGCGGCGAGCTTGGCGTCCCGGGTGAGCTCGTGCAGGTGGTGGGCCCCGTCGGCCTTCGGGCGCAGCGAGCGGTCCAGGTGGCCGGGCGTCAGGGTCTCCACCAGCCCGTCGTCGACGATGCCCGCGGTGTGGACCACGGCGGTCAGCGGGTGCTCGTCGGGCACCCGCGCCAGTGCCTCGGCCAGGGCGTCGCGGTCGGCGAGGTCGCAGGCCAGCAGGGTGGCCTCGGCGCCCAGCGCGGCGAGGTCGGCGAGCAGTGCGGCGGCGTCCGGCGCGGCGGTGCCACGGCGGGACAGCAGCAGGAGCCGGCGCACACCGTGACCGGTCACCAGGTGCCGTGCGACGAGCGCGCCCAGGCCGCCGGTGGCGCCGGTGACCAGGACGGTGCCCTCCGGGTCGAGCCCGCCGTCGGCGGCCGGCGGCGGGGTCGCGCGGACCAGCCGGGGCACCAGCAACGTCCCCTCGCGGACGGCCAGTTGCGGCTCCGATACGGCCAGCGCCGACGGCCATCGGGCGAGCGAGGCCTCGTCGCCGTCGAGGTCGATCAGGGTGAAGCGGCCGGGGTGCTCCGACTGCGCCGAGCGCACCAGGCCCCAGACGGCGGCGGCCGCGACATCGGCGACCGGCTCGTCCGCACGTGCGGCGAGCGCGCCGGTCGTCACGACGACCAGGCGGGCGCCGTCGAAGCGGTCCTGCGCCAACCAGTCCTGGAGTACGCCGAGCACCGTGCCCAGCAGCCGGCGGGTCCGGGCGGGGACGTCCTCCCCGGCCTCGGGCGCCACCGGGACGTGCAGCACGACCGTGGCGGGCACGGCCCCGTCGGCGGCGGCGGTCGCGGCGAGGTCCTCGAACCGGGCGTCCGGGCGGTGCTCCTCGGCCAGGCGCACGGCCGGACCGGGCGCGGCCGCGCCTTCGGCCGCGCCGAGCAGTGCCCATGGCTGTACGGGCCCGGAGTCGGGCTCGGCCGCCCGCCACTCCACCCGGAACAGCGCGTCGCGGTGCGAGGGGCCGGCCGGGCGCAGTTGCTCCGCCGTGACGGGGCGAACGGTGAGTGCCGCCACCGACGCGACGCCCGTCCCCGTGTCGTCCGCCAGGTGCAACGACGCCGCGTCCGCCCCGGTCGGCGACAGCCGGACACGCAGGCGGGAGACGCCCTCGGCGGGCCTCGGCCCGGCGGCCGACCGGACGCCGCGCCAGGCGAAGGCCACCCGCGCTACGGCCGTCGGGCCGGCGGGCCCGTCCGGCTCGCGGGCTGCCGCCAGCGCATGGAGGGCGGCGTCCAGCAGGGCGGGGTGCAGCGCGAAGCGATCGGTCTGCGCGTCGGCCTCCATGGGGAGTTCGACCTCGGCGAAGATCTCCTCGCCGCGCCGCCAGGCGGCCCGCAGGCCCTGGAACACCGGGCCGTAGTCGAAGCCGGCGGCGCCCAGCCGCTCGTACGCGCCATCGGTCGCGACGGGTGCGGCACCCGGCGGCGGCCAGGCGGCGAGGTCCGGCGCGCCGACGTCGGCCCCCTCGGCCGGGACGACCAGCGTTCCGGTGGCGTGCCGGGTCCAGGGCTGATCGGCGGGCGCGTGCTCGGGCCGGGAGTGGACGCCGACCGCCCTGGCACCGGACCCGTCCGGAGCGCCGACGGAGACCTGGAGCTGGACGCCGCCCGCCTCGGGCAGCACCAGCGGTGCGGGCAGGGCGAGTTCCTCGATCTCGCCGTAGCCGACCCGGTCTCCGGCCCAGAGGGCGAGCTCCACGAACAGCGTGCCGGGGACGATGACCGTGCCGAGTACGGCATGGTCGGCGAGCCACGGGTGGGTGGCGGTGGAGAGCCGGCCGGTCAGGACCGTCCCGGAGCCGTCGGCCAGCTCGACGGCGGCGCCCAGCACCGGATGGTCGACGGCGAGTTGGCCGCGACCGGCCCCGGAGGATCCCGCGTCGGCGGCCGTCACCCAGAAGCGCTCGCGCTGGAACGGGTAGGTCGGCAGGTCGGCCCGGGGGCCGGTGGGGAGCAGGGTGCTCCAGTCGACGGGCAGGCCTGCGACGAAGGCGGCCGACAACGCGGTTACCAGACGGTCGGGACCACCCTCGTGGCGGCGCAGGGTCTCCAGGACCACGGCGCCCGGGACGTCTTCCAGCTGGTCGGCGACCGGGACGACAAGTCCGGGGTGCGGGCTGCACTCCACGAACGTGGTGTGCCCGTCCGCGACCGCGGCCTGCACCGCCTCGTCGAGGCGGACGGTGCCGCGCAGGTTGTCGAACCAGTACGAACCCGCCAACCGCTCCGGCTCGTCCACCACCTCACCCGTGACGGTCGAGTACATCGCCACCCGGCCCGCCAACGGCTCTACGGACGAGGACAGTTCGACGACCTCGTCACGGACCGCGTCCATGTACGCCGAATGCGAGGCGTAGTCGACGGGGATCCAGCGCGCCCGGATCTCCTCGCGCTCACACTGCTCCACCACGGCGGCCAGTGCCTCGACATCGCCCGAGAGGACCACGCTCGACGGACCGTTCACCGCCGCCAGCGACAACCGCTCATCATCGGCGACGAGTTCGGCCGCACGATCGGCGCCGACACCGACGGACAGCATCCCGCCACCCGTCACCCCACGCAGCGCCTGCGAACGCCGCACCACCACACGAACCGCATCCTCCAGGGACAACAGCCCCGCCACATGCGCCGCGGCGATCTCACCCTGCGAATGCCCAATCACAGCGGCAGGCCGTATCCCGCACGACTCCCACCAACGGGCCAGACCCACCATCACCGCGAACAGCACCGGCTGAACCACATCCACCCGCTCCAGCAGGACGCCCGAACCGTCGTCCAGTACCTCCAGCAACGACCAGTCCGTCAGCGGATCCATCACCCCCGCACACTCCTCCACGGCAGCGGAGAACACCGCTGAGGTGTCGAGGAGTTCAGCCGCCATCCCGACCCACTGCGACCCCTGACCCGGGAACACGAACACCGCACCCGAACCCGACACAGCAACCGGCCCACCCCCGGCCACCTCACCCAGCCGGTCCACCAACTCCGCCACCGTCCGCCCGGACACCACAGCCCGGTGCTCCAGCGCCGCCCGCCCCGAAGCGAGCGTCCGCGCCACCGCCACCGGATCGGCCCCCGGACGGTCCGCCAGCCAACCACCCAACCGCAACGCCTGCGCACGCAGCGCCGCGCCGGACCCCGCCGACAGCACCCAGGGGACGACCCCACCGGTCTCGGCCGGCGCATCGCTCCCGGCGACCCCGGCCGGGGCCTCCTCCAGGATCACGTGCGCATTGGTGCCGCTGATCCCGAACGAGGACACCCCGGCCCGACGGACCCGCTCACCACCCGCCGGCCACGGCACCTCGTCCGTCAGCAGTTCCACGGCGCCGGCCGACCAGTCCACGTGCGGCGACGGTTCGTCCACGTGCAGCGTCCTCGGCAGCACGCCGTGCCGCATCGCCATCACCATCTTGATCACACCCGCCACACCCGCCGCCGCCTGGGTGTGCCCGATGTTCGACTTCACCGACCCCAACCGCAACGGCTCACCGGCCCGCTCGCGCCCGTACGTCGCCTGGAGTGCCTGCGCCTCGATCGGGTCACCCAGCGCCGTGCCCGTCCCGTGCGCCTCCACCACGTCCACGTCCGCCGCAGCCAGCCCACCACTCGCCAGCGCCGCCCGGATCACCCGCTCCTGCGACGGCCCGTTCGGCGCCGTCAGCCCGTTGGACGCGCCGTCCTGGTTCACCGCCGAGCCCCGCACCACCGCCAGCACCCGGTGCCCGTGGCGCACCGCGTCCGACAGCCGCTCGACCAGCAGCAGGCCCACGCCCTCCGCCGCGCCCATGCCGTCGGCCGCCGCGGCGAAGGCCTTGCTCCGGCCGTCCGGGGACAGTCCGCGCTGGCGGGAGAACTCCACGAAAAAGTCCGGGGTGGACATCGCCGTCACCCCGCCGGCGAGGGCGAGGTCGCACTCCCCCGCGCGCAGCGCGCCGACCGCCAGGTGCAGCGCGACCAGCGACGACGAGCACGCCGTGTCCACCGTCAGCGCCGGGCCCTCCAGCCCGAAGGTGTAGGCGACGCGGCCCGAGGCGACGCTCGTGGCGTTGCCGGTGAGCACGTGGCCCTCGACGCCGGCCGGCATCCCGCCCGTCGCGTAGTCGTGCCCGGCCATCCCGGCGAACACGCCGGTCCGGCTGCCGCGCAGCGAGCGCGGGTCGAGGCCGGCCCGCTCGAAGGTCTCCCACGCCGTCTCCAGCAGCAGGCGCTGCTGCGGGTCCATGGCCAGTGCCTCGCGCGGCGAGATCCCGAAGAACTCGGCGTCGAAGTCCGCCACGCCGGACAGGAATCCGCCACGGCGCACGTAGCTCTTCCCCGACGCCGCCGGGTCGGGGTCGAAGAGTCCCGCCACGTCCCACCCACGGTCATCCGGGAAGTCTCCGATCGCGTCACCGCCGGTGGTGACCAGCTCCCAGAGGTCCTCGGGCGAGGCGACACCGCCGGGGAAGCGGCAACCCATCGCGACGATCGCCACCGGTTCGTCGGCACGGACCGCCGTGCTCGCGGCGGGCGGCGGCACCACGGGCACGGGGTCGCCCTGGGCGGCCGCGGCGAGGAAGCCCGCGAGCCGGGCCGGGGTCGGGTGGTCGAAGACCAGGGTGGACGGCAGCCGCAGACCGGTGACGCCGTTCAGCCGGTTGCGCAGCTCGACACCGGTCAGCGAGTCGAAGCCGAGATCCTTGAAGGCCGTCTCGGGGCGCACGCTCTCCGCCGAGTCGTGGCCGAGCACCACCGCCGCCTCCGTCCGCACCAGGCGCAGCGCGAGGTCGACGCGTTCCTCGGCCGAGGCGCCGGCCAGCCGGCGGGCCCACGGCAGGGC
>NZ_JBHYUU010000036.1:0-54376 GCF_042749955.1 Kitasatospora sp. NPDC059462
GAGAGCTACGCGGCAGGCCTGCACCTCCGCGGATCGATCATGTGGCTGAAGTCTCTGACCCCAGCCACATGATCCGAACCTTGAACAGCTCCTAGCGGTGGGAGGCGTTGTGATCTTCTTTCCAGGTGGGCAGTTCGTGCGACCCTCGCTCGTGACGGTGCGGGGGCGGCGCACGGGCGGTTCAGGACCCGGCCCGGCCTCGGCCGTTCGGCCGACTCGCTGCGGCCCGGTGCTTTCGTAGCCTGCTGATGTGGAACATCTTTCTCCTTTCCCGCGTCGAGCCCAGTGGACGGCCGTCGGCTCGCTGTATCTGGCCCTCGTCCTGCTCTGGCTGGTCGACTGGGTGAGCTTCCTGCCGCTGACCGGCAACAGGCACAGCGTGGGGGACTTCGTCCTGCTCGCCTGCGGGCCGGTGTTCGCCGCGCTGGTGCTGGTGCCCGCAGAGCGGTTCACCGTGCGGAGTCGTGCCGCGGTCGTCGCGGCGGGTTCCTGGGCGGTGACCGCCGTGCTGGCCCTCGCGGGTCATGGCGCCACCGGCTCGTGGAGTCTGCTGGAGAGCGGGGCGCTCCTGGTGCTGCTCGCGGTCACCGCCCGTCGGGCCGAGCCGCCGGCCGTCGCCGTCGCCCTGTGTGCCGCCCTCGGCTCTGCGGTGATCGCCGCTCCGCTGCGCCGGGAGCACGCCGCCGATACCGCGACGTTCGCCTTCCTCCTCACCCTGGCCGTCGGCGCAGCCCTGGGCCTCGGCTGCTGCCTCCGCGCCCTGGACGCCCGCCGCACCCGTGCCGTCGCCGCCGTGCGCCAGGGCGAACGGCTGGAGCTGGCCCGCGATCTCCACGACTTCGTGGCCCACCACGTGACCGGCATCGTCGTCCAGGCCCAAGCCGCCCGGACCATCCGCGAGGCCGCCCCCGAGCAGGTCGACACGATGCTGCTTGGCATCGAGAAGGCGGGGCTGGAGACCCTGGACTCGATGCGCCGCCTGGTGCGGGTGCTGCGCGAGGAGGAGAGGCGCGCCGTCCGTCCCGGCGAGCTGTACGCGGGCCTGGCCGACCTGGCTGCCGAGTTCTCCCGGCGCGGCGGCCCGGACGTCACCGTCCGGATCGAAGCCGCCGCCCGCTGCGCGCGTCTGGCGCCGGAGGTGGAGACCTCCGTCCGGCGGGTGGTGCAGGAGGCGCTGACCAATGTGCGCCGACACGCGTCCGGGGCGCACGCGGTGACCGTACACGTCGGCCTGCGCCAGGGGCAGCTGGCCGTGGAGGTGCGGAACCGGCCGCCGTCCGAGCGGGGCGGGGCGCCCGCCGGCGGGCGCGGCGGCTTCGGGCTGGTGGGCCTGCGGGAACGCGCCGAGGCGGTCGGCGGCTCGCTCACCGCCGGTCCCACCGACGAGGGAGGCTGGGAAACGGCCGCGCGATTCCCCGTCCTGGACCGGGCGCCCGCCGGGGCCCGGGCCCCGGCATGGCACGATCGGATGTGTGAGCACCGCCCCGCAGTCCGCCCCCGAGCCCCGTCCGGTCGCGTCCGCCCCTTCGTCGCACGCCACCCGCGTGCTCATCGCCGACGACCAGGAGATGGTCCGCACCGGTTTCCGGCTGATCCTCGACACCCAGCCGGACATCGAGGTGATCGCCGAGGCCGCCGACGGCGCGGCATGCGTGGAGGCCGCACGGCGGCTGCGGCCCGACGTATGCCTGGTGGACGTCCGGATGCCGAAACTCGACGGCCTGGATGTGACCCGGATCCTCGCCGGTCCGGACGCCGTCGATCCGCTGCGGGTCGTGGTGGTGACCACCTTCGACCAGGACGACTACGTCTACGGCGCGCTCCAGGGAGGGGCCTGCGGCTTCCTGCTCAAGGACGCCGGCCCCGGCCTGCTGGTGGAGGCGGTCCGGGCGGCGGCCCGCGGTGACGCGTTGGTCTCCCCGTCGGTGACGGTGCGCCTGCTCGAACGGCTCGGGCAGTACACGGGCCCCCTGCCCGGTACGGACGGCGGGGGCTTCGCGCAACCGCTCACGGACCGGGAGATGGACGTCGTCAGGCTCGTGGCCCGGGGGCGCACCAACCAGGAGATCTGCCAGGAGCTGCACGTCTCGCTCGGAACCGTCAAGACGCATCTCGGGAGCGTCCAGACCAAGCTGGACGTCCGCAATCGCGTCGAGATCGCGGCCTGGGCATGGGAGACGGGAGCGGTCCGGTCCCGTTGAACATCGGTGCCCGTCCCCGCGCCGCGCCCGGGGCCGGACTGCGCCTCGGCCGAACGGCCGAGGGGCATGGGCCGACTCCGGCCGAACGGCAGAGGCCCCGACCGCCCCCGCCGACCGACCGTGGTGGCATGCAGCAGAGCACCATCACCCCGCCCCCCACGGCGTCACCCGCCGTGTCCCGCATCCGCGCCCTCGACGCCATCCGCGGATTCGCCCTCGGCGGCATCCTCCTGGTCAACCTCCCGACGATCGCCCGACTGGCCTTCGGGCCGCGCCCCGGCGAGGTCCACCCCGTCCGGCACGTCCTGGACCTGACCGTCGAGGGACGCTTCTTCCCCGTCTTCTCCTTCCTCTTCGGCATCAGCTTCGCCCTCTTCCTCGACGGCGCCGCACGCCGCTCGGACCGGCCGCGGCTGCTCCTCGTGCGCCGCCTGGTCGCGCTCGGTGTCCTCGGGGCGGCCCACCAACTGCTCCAGCCGGGCGAGGCGCTGACGCCCTACGCGATCTTCGGGCTGATCGTCCTGCTGCCCGCGACCTGGCTGCCGACCCCGCTCGTCCTGGCGGCCGGCACCGGCATCACCCTCGCCTCGGTGACGCTCGCCTCAGGCGGCATCGCCACCATCCCGGGCCTCTTCCTGCTCGGTCTCGCAGTGGCCCGCCTGGGTATCCCCCGCGTCCTCGGCCACAGCACCGGACGGCTCGCCGCCGCCTTCGCCGTGATCGCACCCGCCGCTGTGGCTGCGACCTGGTGGCAGAACGCCATGGACCCCACCGACGCCCACGCCACCCGTGTCGCCGCCGGCGCCGGACTGCTGGCCGCTCTCGCCTACGTCCTCGCCCTGCTCCTTCTGCTACGCGGCCCGGTGGGCCCGGCGCTGTCCGCCGTCCTCGAACCGCTCGGCCGCATGGCGCTCACCAACTACCTGACGGCCACGATCCTCGTCGTCGCGGCCGTACCGGTACTCGGCCTGCGGGAGTCCCTCCACTGGGGAACCGCCATGGTCCTCGCCCTGGCCATCCTCGTCGTCCAGATCCTCTTCAGTCGCTGGTGGCTGGCCCGTTTCCGCTACGGCCCCGCCGAGTGGTGCCTGCGCTGCGTCACCTGGTGGGAGCGTGTCCCCAACTACCGCTGAACGCCCCGCCCCGGCCCGAGCGCTCGCCCACAGAACGTGCCCACGAGGGCCACGATGGACTGACCGCCGGGGCCGGGCAAGCACATGCGGGCACTTCGGCAGACAGCCCGACCGACCCCATGGGCCGCCCACGTCACCGGCCCGCTCGATCGCCGACCCCACCGGCAACCCCGCCGCCCGGCGCACCCCCGTCACACCGGCCGCCCTGCTGGAGCCCGGACGCCAGACCGTGCCCTTCCACGGCCGGGAGGCTCTGCTCGCCGAGCTGGAGGCGTGGTGCGGGCGGGACGGGGCGTGGCTGCTGCACGGTCCGGGCGGGCAGGGCAAGACCCGCCTCGCCCACCACCTCGGCCAGCGGCTCACCGCCCAGGGCTGGCCCGTCCTGTGGGCGCGGGCCAGCGCCCGTCCCGACCATCTGCGCGAACTACGACGCGCGGCCAAGCCCCTGCTGGTCGTCCTCGACTACGCCGAAACCCGCCCCCAACAACTCGGCGCCTTCGTCGACTCCGCCGAACACCCCGGCACCAGCCCGCTCAAGCTCCTCCTCCTCGCCCGCACCGCCGGCGACTGATGGCAGCAGGCCCGAACAGGAAGCCGGCAGGCCGAAGAACTCCTCGCCACCGCCCGCACGCGCCGCATAACTTCCCTGGAGGACGACCCCGACCTGCGCGCCGGCCACTACCACGAGGCTTTGTCCGTCGCAATGCCCATGCGATGGAGCCAGGCCCAATACTCTCCCGCCAACCAGACTCAGCGGTCCTCGACGATGAAGCACGCCCGCTGGTAGAGCTCGTCGAACGTGATGATCTCGACGTCCTGGATGGACGTCCGGTACAGCTCGAAGGAGCTGATCTTCTCCGGGTTCACGGCACCGTTCTGGATGAACTCCTGCAGGCTCCCGATCACCACGACCTGTCGGGGGCGGGTGGTGGACAGCCCGACTTCGATCGGGGTGCCGTCGTCCTCGTAGATGCGATCGAGGAACTGGCGGGAGATGAGCTGCTGGGCCTTGTTGGCGGTCTTCTGCACCTGGGCCACGCCCCCGCCCAGCTCCTTCGATGCCTGGTAGACGCCCGATCGGTACGGGGTTCCGGCGAGTAGCTCCGTCTTGTGGGTCTTGATCTCGCAGAAGAGCATGCTGCTGATCAGGCCTTTGGAACGCATGATGGCGTCGATGCGCTTCCCGGCCCCGCCGAAAATACTGGCGCCTGTGGTGATGCGTTCCAGCTTGCCGTCGTCGATGGACTCACAGGCGATGAGGTTGAGGCCGTAACCGAAGATCCACTGATTCTCCTCGAAGAAGGCCTGCCAGACCGCCTCCGGCCCGCGTGTCGTGGCCAGGCTCTCCGCCTGCTGGAAGTAGCCCGGATCGGTAAGCAACCGCTCGAACCTCTGGAGCTGTTCCTTGCGGTTGCTGATCAGCCGGATGTCCTCTTCCGTGAGTCCGCCGCCGATCGCGGTCCTGACCGCACCGAGAACCATCGTCCGGTCCTGACCGGTCAACAGCTGCACCAGCTGCGCTTCGTCCCCGGTCACCAGCTGGTGGAGGTCACCCGGGGTGCTCAGGCCGGCGCAGCCCTGGAGGAAGTTGATGACCTTCCAGAAGTTCTCATGAACGTCGCCGGTGTCGACGAGCGCCTTGACGGCCCGGGTGGCGCCGGTATCAGGCACCATCAGGAAGATAGGGGTGTCCCCAGCCTTCTTCTTGTCCTTCTTCCAGAGTTTGACCCTCGGCGTGTAGCTGTCGCCCTTCTTGATGATGGTGACGTTGAGCAGGGTCGCTACCTGGGGCCGATCGTCGAGGACGAAGTCGGTGATCATTCGGCGTGCGCGGGTGTCGTAGAGGTGCTGGAGCCCATCGCCGTCTTGGGAACCGCGGATCTCCAGGCTGGCGAAGTCCCCCCGGGTGACGTCGAACTCGGTGGTGGTGAAGGGGAGACGGAAGCCGCGAACGATGGGGGTGGCAGGTGCAGCGGCCTGGGTCCGCCAGTCCGGCGCGATGTTGGGCATCGGCCGGGGATCGCCCTCGACCACGAGGCCCTGGACGTCGGTGCGCCCGAGCTGGCCGAGCACGGTCTCCAGCGTCCGCCAGATCAACCCCTTCGTCTCTTCGGTGACGGTGCGCAGGAGCTCGCGCTCCACCGTCAAGACCGCCTCGTAGGTGTCCGCCGTCCAGCTGTCACCGGGCATGGGGTGGAAGAACCCGCCGTCGCGGCGCAGGGTCAGGACCGCGGTGCGCAGCAGGTCGCGTGCGCTCTCCTCGCCGGCGCAGTCCAGGAGGCTGTAGGTCTGACCGAGGACCAGGTCGAGCTTGCCAGTGTCTTCGTCGCCCAGTGGCAGCGGGATCAACGGGCCTGTCGGGGTGACGCGGACCGGGGTGTACAGCGGTCGGCCGGAGACGAGCTCGTAGGAGCGCAGGCCCCATCCGTCTGGCGCCAGAAGCCGGTTCAGTTCATCGACGTACGCCATCGCCTCCTCGACATCGGCTGCCACCTCGGGATGGACCATCCGTGCCAGAAAGGCGAGCAGTACCTCGTCCGGCCCGTGGGCAAGCTCCAACCTGGGGTCCTCGAAGATCCAGTCGTCGGGCAGGTCATCGTTGTTGAATCGGTGCTGCTGGATATCGTCCCGGACAGTCGGAAGCTGGCTGTTCTCAGGCTGAGGACGGTCCAGGTCGTATAGGCCCTCCAGGAACGTGACCTCGTCCAGCTTCCCCCACCAGGGGCTCGACATCCCACGCAAGTACTTGAAGATGTCTTGCCGCGTCACCACAGTGATCTCTGGTCGAGCGTGCGCTGGGTCGGAGTCATTGGACGTCATGCCTCCATGATGGACGGCTGGTGTGCCATGCGGAGGGCTATTGGGACATTCCGCTCTCACTCAGACATCAACATGTCTGGCTGGCTGGCCGCGAGAACGCCGCAGCACGTCCGGGCGAGGCTGCGGGTGTCGGCAAGGCTCTGGCCGGTCCCACCGCCGGTCCGGGTCACCCGACGGACGCCGAGCCATCGACGCACTCCAGCTCTCGCACTCGCTCTTGAAGTTCGGCGGGCAGATACCAGCCCTCGATGGCCGGTGTCATGTAGAGGCGGGCCTTGAGGCCGAGGAGCAGCTGGCGACGATGTTCCTGGTCCGCCTGGGTCCAGGCGTCGCCGAAGGTCTCGCCGGTCTCGACCTCGACCCAGGCGGAGGGGCGTTGCGGGAGTGCGGCGAGGCGGCGGCGTTCGTCGACGAGGACTTCGAGGGCTTCGGCGTACTCGTCGTCGCCGCCGGGGTAGTCGAATAGGCCTCGGCGTTTCTCCTCGCGCAGGTCGCGCATGGCCGCCGTGACGTGGTTGAGCTGCTCGGTGTGGTCCTCGCCGGGGATGAACCTGCGCACCGTCATCGCCAACCCGGCCAGGCGCTCCACCAGGGCGGTGATCGCGGCGGTGACGCGCTCGCCCTTGACGGACTGACCCTTGCATGCCGGCTTGCCGGCGGTCTTCGCGCAGCGGTAGTACTCGTAGACCTTGCCGTTCTTGGCGAGGTTCACCTGCCGGTAGAACCGGTCACCGCACCGGTCGCAGTGCGGCACGCCCAGCCAGGGCGAGGCGCCGTTCGAGCGTTCCTTCGCGATCGTGCGCTCGTCCATCGCCGCCTGGACCGCGGCCCACTCCTCCTCCGTGAACAGGGGCTTGGCCATCCGGATCGGCAGGCCCTTCGCATCCCTGGCAATCTTGCGCGCCTTCACGGACCGGCCGGTGAGCTTCAGGCCCATCGTCGCCGGCGAGCGGAGGATCTTGCCCACGCTGGTGGGGTTCCAGTGGTTCGACGGCGGCGTCTTGCGCTTGCTCGAGTAGGTGTCGCCCTGGTTCTTGTACGCGTGCGTCGACGGGGTATCGAAGCCGGCCGCCTCCAGGGCCGTGGCGATCATCCACTGGCTCTGTCCCTCCAGCAGGAGCTTGCCCATGTACCGCACGGCCTCGGACGTCACCGGGTCCGGCTCCAGGGTGCGGCCGCCGCCCGGCCGGTCCACGATCCGGTACCCGTACGGCGGCTGCCCGCCGGCCCACCGGTCCGTCTTGCGCAGATGCTTGTGCGCCGCCGACACCCGGGCCTTGATCCGCTTGAGCTCCATCTCCGCGAAGATCGACGCCAGCATGAGGAAGACCTTGGCCAGCTCGTTCCCGAACGACGACTCGCGGCCCAGGGCATCCGCACCGCCCTCACGCCAGGCCCGCCGCCAACGCTCCACCGACCGCTCGCCGACCCGCAGCTCCCGGGCGATCACCGACGTCTTCTCGCCAGCCTCGAACCGGCCCCCGGCCTCCAGTCGCACCTGTTCTCGAAACGCCCGCCGCTCAGCGGTCAGGCCCCCACCCTGCGCATACCGCATACCACCGGCATACCGCAGGGATCACTACCTGTCACCACCGACAACAGAACGAAAACCTCAGTAACCGTCCATGACGACAGTCCGGGGCCTTCCCGGACCTGACACATCGCCCCTCCCACCTCCGCCGTGGTTGCGGCCGCCAGGACGCAGGCACTGAGGATCGCCCCGGAGGCAACGGCGACGGGAACGACACCCCGATGGTCGATCGCGCCGCATGCACGGGATCACCGCTCGGCGCTTCTCACCGCAGCTCATCGTCATCACCGCCGCGTGTGCGCCGGTTGTGAAATGGCCTTCCTTGAGAGCTGCTTTTCCACAGGTCAGAGGCATGTTCGATCAGAACTACGCCTTCTGCGCCAACGTCCGCGATCGCAAAACGGTGCCCGTCTCAGTCAGGCTGCCTGCCGGATCGTCAGTACGAAGAGGCAGCAGCGAGTTGCTGCACTCGTTCTTCGAGTCCGGGTGACAGGCACCAGCCTTCAATGGTGGGTGTCATGTAGAGGCGGGCTTTGAGACCAAGGAGGAGCTGGCGGCGGTGTTCCTGGTCGGCCTTGGCCCAGGCATCGGCGAAGGTTTCTCCAGTCTCGACCTCGACCCAAGTGGAGGGGCGTTGTGGAAGGGCTGCGAGGCGGCGGCGTTCGTCGACGAGGACTTCGAGGGCTTCGGAGTACTCGTCGTCGCCGCCGAGGTAGTCGAACAGGTTGCGGCGCTTCTCCTCGCGCAGGTCGCGCATGGCCGCCGTGACGTGGTTGAGCTGTTCGGTGTGGTCCTCGCCGGAGGTGAACCTGCGCACCGTCATCGCCAGCCCGGCCAGGCGCTCGACCAGGGCGGCGATCGCGGCGGTGACACGCTCGCCCTTGATGGACTGGCCCTTGCAGGCTGGCTTGCCGGCCGTCTTCGCGCACCGGTAGTACTCGTACACCTTCCCGTTCTTCGCGAAGTTCAGCTGCCGGTAGAACCGGTCGCCGCAGCGGTCGCAGTGCGGCACGCCCAGCCAGGGCGAGCCACTGTTCGAGCGTTCCTTCGTGATGGTCCGCTCGTCCATCGCCGCCTGGACCGCCGCCCACTCCCCCTCCGTGAACAGGGGCTTGGCCATCCGGATCGGCAGACCCTTGGCGTCGCGGGCGATCTTGCGCGCCTTCACGGAGCGGCCGGTCAGCTTCAGGCCCATCGTCGCCGGCGAACGCAGAATCTTCCCCACACTGGTCGGGTTCCAATGGTTCGACGGCGGCGTCTTGCGCTTGCTCGTGTAGGTGTCGCCCTGGTTCTTGTACGCGTGGGTCGCCGGTGTGCAGCCTTGGCTGGAGTCGTCCCGCAAAGCCCTTCGAGCCCTGCGGGACTGTCAGCAGATGAAAGAAACCGCTCTGCCGGCCCCGGACGCCGACGGACGGTCACCGGCTCGTCTCGCCCTGCGTCCCCGGTCACGCCCGAGTCGCGATGATGCGTCGGATCGTCGCAGGAGCGCGAACGCCGGAGTCGGCGTCCCGCGTCCGGCACCAGGACCGGCCGGCCTCCGAGGTGGACCCCCAGGACGAGGCGAGGTCGCGCCGCAACAACCAGGGCCGCAGGAGGCCCGGGAGGGCCTGCGGGTAGGGCACGCGGTGGCAGGTGTCCGCGATGGCCTCCACCGCCGCCCAATCGGGGCCGTCCACCGTCCGGCCAGGGGCACCGGGAGCCACGAGGGCCAGGACATCCTCGAACCCGGCGGTCAGCATGGCGTCGCACCAGCCCGCCGCTCCCGACCGGCGCGGAGCAGGGAGCGCGCCGGGGTGGACCGCCGGGCTGGCGGCGGCCGGAGCCGCCGCCAGAGCGGCGTCCAGCCCGTCGGCGGCCGCTTCCCCCGCGAACTCGCGCACCGTGGCCGCCAGCCAGGCCCGCCCGACTGCGTCGGCGGCCGACCAGCCTGCGGTCAGCGCCCGCCACCCGCCCCCCTCGATTGCCCGGGCAGTTCTGACCGCCAGGCAGACACCTGCGATTCCGGCGACGCAACGGCCCGCCTCGGCGAACCCGGGCTCCAGTCCGAACCGCGCAGCCTCCATCTCCAGTACGCCGTAACGTGCCGTCGATCGGATGTCAAGGTGGCCCCTGACGGTACATTGCCACAGTGCTCGCCGAAGCTCTGCACTGGCCATCGCGATCCCCTCCGCTTCTCGTCGACGGTTCGCCCTGACGCATGTGTACCTCGGTAGGTCGGGCACCCCCGCTCAGCGCAGCCGGTAGAGATAGATCGGAGTGTCCCACGGAATCTCCCCCTTCTCCGCCTGCTGAAAGAGGTAGTAGAGCCGGTGGTTCCCGTTGTCGATGGTCTTGCCGTCGCTCAGCATCGCCGGATACATCCCGTCCCTCGGCCGGAAGATCGAATCCAGCAGCTTGCCCTTCTCCGCCAGCTTCCTGGCCCCGGCCAGCTTCTTGTCGCTCTCCGGTTCGCCAGGGTTCACGTCCCGGAAAGTCTTGCCGCGAAGGTCCGCGACCGTTCCGTTGGCGGCTGGCGCCTTACGCAGGACGTTTATCTCGAACCAGGTGAAGTCCGGGTATTCGCCGCAGTTGTGGACCAGGACCGGGGTCCGGCCCGCGAGGACGTAGTACGTGTGAAGGTCCGCGACGGTCAGGTTGTGGGCGGGCCGGGGGGCGGTGCGGTAGGTACGGGACGCGGTGACGGTGACGGTGGTGCCGTCCCCGGCACTCAGGCGGTCGCCGATGGCGAGCTCGCCGGCATCGGTCCAGCGCTGGGTGGTGACGTCCCAGTAGGGGTGGTGGTAGGTGGAGGTGAGGACGGTCGGTTCCGACGGGGCGGCGTCGTCTCCGGCGACGAGCGTGAGATCGGTGAACTTCTCGTCGTCCGGGGTGAGGATGGTGTCGGTGACCGGTTTCGCCGTGGTCTCGCCGGTCTGCGGGTCGGTGGCGACGACGAGGTCGCCCTCGACCAGCTCCTCGATCGGCTTGGCGCTTCCGTCGGCGAGCAGGACGAGCGTTCCGGCCGGGAAGCTCTTGCAGGCTCGCCCGGCCCCGGTCAGCGCGTCGCCGGCGGCGCCCTTGGCGCCAGCCCGCGGGTTGACGCCGATCGGCATGTCCGCCTGGGTGGAGACGAGTTCCTCCAGCGCCAGGGTGGCGCACGCGGGCGGCATGGCCGCGCAGACCGGCGCGCCGACCAGGAGCAGCGAGGCGAAGGCGACGGTGTTGACGAGGCCGCAGATCACCTTGGAGTCGCACCCGCGCGCGGACGGGTTGTTGACCGGGTAGCTACCGAGCAGCAGTTGGGGCTGGCCGCTCTTGGCGGGCGTGCTGGATCCGGTACTGGCGGCGGGCCCGCAGTTGTGCTTCATGCCCATCGCCCACATGCAGCCGCTGTCCTTGGTCTTCGCCTTGGTGGTGGTTCCGCCTACGCCCTTGCCGTTGCTGATCGTCGTGGCGATGTACTGCCGGGTCTTCAGGTCGGACTGGTGGTACTCCCAGGTGGAGGTCTGCTCGGCGCACTGGAGGGTGGCGCAGAAGCTGGCCGGCGGGTAGACCTGCTCCGAGGCGCGTGGGCTGTAGTGGCCGCCGCCGCAGCGTCCTTCCTTGCAGTCGTCGATGATCAGGCCGCTGGCGTCGGTGTGGTTGACGGGGTCGTTGTTGGCGTACGCGTAGGCGTTCCACTGCTGTGGGTCGGACTGGTCGAGCAGCGGGTCGGGGCTGATGAAGCGCCCGGCACGCGGGTCGTAGTGGCGGGCGCCCAGGGTGGTGAGCCCAGCCGCGTCATCCTGGACGCCGCCGACGAAGCCCTTGCTCCCGGCCCAGCTGTCCGGTGCCGGAGCCGTGCCGCGGGCGTTGCCGAACGGGTCGACGGGCCGCCGGGTGACGGCCTGGCCGGGGGCGCAGGCGATCTGCACCCCGTTGGTGCCGTGCGGGTCGGCGGCCTGGACGAAGAGGGAGCCGCCACCGATCGGTGCGGTGACCCGGGTGAGCGACAGACCGCCGGGGGCGCCGATGTAGCGGACGGTGCTCATCGCCCCCGACGCGGTGTCCAGGGTGAGCTGGTCGGTGGCCAGCAGCAGGGTGGTCTTGCCGGGGTTTCGGCGGAGCAGCAGGTTGCCCTCGGCGTCGTAGACGTACTCGTTGGCGCTCGGCTGCTCGGTCTTGGCGAGTGTGGCCAGCTTGCCCTGGCCGTCCCAGCCGAGGGTGGTGGTGCCTCCGGTCCTGGTGACGGCGGTGGTGTTGCCCGCCGCGTCGTACTGGTACCGGTCGACGCGGGTGCCGGACGGCGAGGCAGTGGTGGAGCTGAGCAGGGCGTGCGGGCCTCCGGTTCCGCCGCCCGTGTCGGGCGCGGTGGTCGGCGTGTTGACGGTTCCTGCGGCTCCGAACGTCTGGGTGGTGACGGTGTCCTTGGTGCTGTCGCCGCTCCGGTCGTGCTGGGTCAGGCTCGTGCGGTTTCCGGTGGCGTCGTAGGTGTAGCTCTGCCAGTACGGGCTCGGCCCGCCAACCGACCGACCTCCGGGGACGGCGGCCGGGCCGGCGGCGTTGTCGCAGCCGCCGGTGCCGGGCGCGGTGGTGCCGCCACCGGTACCGTGCTTGACCCCGCTGGAGTCGGTCCAGTCGGCCACCGTGTGCACGCCGCCCGTGTCGGCCCACGCCTGGGTGAGCCGGCCGAGGTGGTCGTAGGTGAAGCACTGGGTGTCGGTGGCGGTGGCGTTCTGCAGGTCGCTCGCCGAGGTCAGCCTGCCGGACGCGGTGTAGGTGTAGGCGGTCTGGGAGACGGAGACGGTCCCGGTCTGCTTGTCGGTGTGGGAGTTGATCAGCCGCCCGGTCGCCCAGTCGTACTGCTGGGTGGAGACCACCTGGGTTCCGTAGTCGCCGACGGTGGTGCGCACCGCACGGCCGAGCGCGTCGTACGCGACCGCCTGGACGAGGGTCTGCTCGTCGCTCATCGCCCCGGTGAGCAGACCGGTGTCGGTGTAGGAGTAGGTGAGGGTCTCGGCGGGCAGGCCGCCGGCAGCGGGCACGCTGAGCGAGGCGACCGCGCCGGTCACCGGCTTGTAGGTGGTGGTGCTGGTGTAGCTTCCCGCAAGCGCGCCCTCGATGGACGGGATCGTCACCGTGGTGCCCAGCGGCCGGTAGACCGTGTCGTAGCCAGTGACCGCCTTGGTGTAGGCGGGCCCGCCGGCTCCCGCGGTGTACCGCGTCGAGGAGGTCGGCTGCCCCTTGGCGAGGGTGTCGTAGGTGAAGCCGGTGAGCTGGTTGGCCGCCGCCACGCTGCCGGCGTACTCGGCGGTCTTGCGGCCGAGAACGTCGTAGGTGGTGACGATCGTGCGGCCGCGTGCGTCCGTGGTCCGCTCGACCCGGGAGTTCACGTCGTAGCCGACCGTGCTGGTGCCCGCGTCGGGGTCGTCGGTCGCGATCTGGCGGCCGCGAAGGTCGTAGCGGAAGGCCCAGTTGTTCCCGGCCCGGTCGGTGTGCCCGGCCGGCTGGCCGGCGGCCGTGTAGCGGTAGGTCGTCACGTCGGCGTCGGCGGGGCTTCCGGTCGGGGCCGCCGTCCGATACTGCCACAGCGCGGTCCGTCGCCCTCGGGCGTCGGTGATGGTGGTCACCGGGGCCTCGCCCTGCGGGGGTGTCACATCGACGCGGTCTGCGCCGGGGTAGGCGGTGACCGTCGCCCACTGCGCGTTGGCGAAGAACCGGAACTCCTCGCGGACGGTGCGGCCCGTGCCGTCGTAGGAGATCCAGGTCTGCGCGGGCACCTGGGAGTCGTTGCCGGGGACGAAGAGGTTCTTGCCCGGCAGGCTCGACGCCTCGTAGTAGGGGGACGAGACCTTGACCGCCCAGCCGTGCGAGTCGTAAGCGGTGTCGGTGATCAGACGCCCGGTCGGTTTCGCGTCCGAGGTCTGCTGGGTCTGGCGAAGTCGACCGAGGCCGTCGTACAGCTCGGTCTTGGAGGAGTACGTCTGGCCGTTGCCCTGAAGCCATTCCGTCATGACCACGGAGGGGCCGGTGGTGCCGTTGACGAAGTACGAGTACTTGAGGCTCGCCTTGCCGCCGGTGGGCCGGTCGGGGTACCAGACGGCAGTCAGCCGGCCGAGCGCGTCGTGCTGCTCGGTGGTGCTGCGGCCGTTCGCGTCGGTGTGCACCAGCGCCTGGCCGCGGCCGGGGTCGTAGTCGACGGAGGTGGTCCAGCCGCCGAGCGGGCCGGTGGTGGTGATCCTGGTGGGCAGGGCCCCGGAGGCCGGGATGTTGGCGATCTGGGTGACCGCGGGCGCCGTCGTCGGGCCGCCGGTCCGGTTGCCGTCTTTGTCATAGGTGGATCCGTCGGTGGTGGCGGTCCGCACCGGCCGGCCGTAGGCGTCGCGCTCGACGGTGCCCTGCTGCAGATAGACCGGGGCGTTCCCGTCGAACCGCTCCAGGACGAGCGAGGAGGTGTGGTCTCCAAGGTCGCCGGCCTGCCCGTAGGGCTTGCCGTCGAACAGCGTCCGGACGGCGGAAATGGTGTTGGCGGGGGTCGCGGGGGTGCCGCAGGGGGCGGCCGTGTGGACCGACTGGGCGATCAGCTGGCGCAGCATCGGGTTGGCCGACGTCGCGTAGCTGTTGGTGGTGCAGGTCTCGGGCGTGGCGGCCGTGCCGTCGCCCTTGTCGGCGACGTGCAGCAGCCTGTTGCCGTTGGCCGGGTCACTGGTGGAGACGGTGGTCGTGGTCCGCCAACTGCCGTCAGAGAGTTTGTCCTTGGCAATCGCGGTGACCTGCGCAGCCGGGTAGCGGGCGTAGCGGAAGGGGATGTCGCCGCCGCGTGCCTGCGTCGCGGTGATCTCCTGCGCGGAGAAGAGGCTGCCCTTGACGCTCTGGACGGTGCCACCGGCCTGGTCGTAGGCCTCGGTGGCGACGGTGGAGCCGGCCAGCCAAGCGCTGTCGACGACGGTGCCGCCGAGCGGGCTGGTGACGCTGACGGCGCGCTTGGTGCCGTCGGCTTTGAGGTCGCCGTCCATACCCCGCAGGTAGGTGACCTTCTGCTGGGTCTTCGGCGCCTCGC
Source organism: Kitasatospora sp. NPDC059462 (assembly GCF_042749955.1). Lineage (NCBI taxonomy): Bacteria > Bacillati > Actinomycetota > Actinomycetes > Kitasatosporales > Streptomycetaceae > Kitasatospora > Kitasatospora sp. NPDC059462. The sequence continues at coordinate 14,704 of NZ_JBHYUU010000036.1, forward strand.
CCGCGTAGCCGCTGCCGGTGGTGGTGGTCACCGCCTCGTAGCCGCGGAAGCCGTCCCACGTCCGGGTCTTGGGATCGGCGAACTCGGCATCGTTGCGGTGCCAGGCCGCGCCACCGTGGTAGGTGTACTCGTTCGTCCGTACGGCGGCGGCACCGGTGACCGCGTCCTGTTCGGTGACACTGGTCACCAGCGGCTTGTTGAACCAGTCGGCGACTGGTGTCGAGGAGCCCGGCTTGTACCACTTGACCGGCATGCAGGCGAGCGTGTTGCCGTCCTCGGAGGCGGGCATCCGGTTCTCGACGCGCGAGCAGGCGGGCGGTGAGTAGTTGACGTTGATCCGTCCACCGGTTTCGGTGTCGATCCGTGCGACGCGGGGCCGGACGAACATCGGCGCCGCGGGCACCAGCCCGTCCACCCGGTTGGCCAGGCCGATCGCCGAGAAGGTCACGGCGGGCAGGCTCTGGGCGGGCAGGCCGTTGCTGCCAGTGCGCGTCACCGCTCCCAGCCATAGGGTCTTCGCCGTTCCGTCTCCCGGGTCGTAGAACGACTGGCCGAGGTTCCAGGTGTCCACGGTGATGCGTGCCGATCCGGACAGGACCGAGGTCGTGATGGTGGTCAGCCGCTTGGTCGAGAAGAAGGACGGACCCCGGTTGGCGCAGGAACCGGATGCTCCGCACTGCTGGTCGACCGGAACGTCCGGCCAGAAGGCGGCGTTGGCGCTGGTCCGCTCCGATTCGGCGCAGGTCACCGCGCCCGAGGGTACACAGCGTTCGGCGGTGCCGAAGTCGATCCGCGCGGCGGGTTGGGCGGTGCCCCTGGCGGCGGTCTGCTCGGGGAGCCGCTGGCCGTAGGAGATCTGCTTCAGATAGCCCGCGCGCTGGTAGGGCGTCAGCACGCCGGTGCCGTTGTTCTGCCCGGCGCCCCGGCTGTAGTGGTTGGTCTCGCTCGCGTAGACGTAGGAGGTCAGGTTCTGGTGCGGGTCGACCACGTAGTCCAGCTGCCAGCGCCAGCCCATGGTGCACCAGGAGCCCTTGTCCTTGGCGGGGTCGTGGCACGGGTCGCCGCTGTTCGGGGCGTAGACGGGCACGCCGAGCGCGGAGTCGGCGGCGGGGTCGGTGCCGTCGCCGCCGGGCAGGTGGTTGCGGCCGAAGTAGTACTGGACGCCGTCGGAGGTCGTCACCCGCCAGTACTCTCCGCCGTTCAGGCCGTTGGACGCGCCGCTGAGCTGCTCGATCTTCGAGCCGTCGTCGCCCTGGAGGTGCCACACGCCGGTGGTGTCGTCACGGATCAGCGCGCCCGAGTGGCCGCCGAGTGCCAGGCTCGCGTTCTGACCCGCCCAGCAGAGGTCGGCGGAACCGGTGATGCCGGCCTTGTCGCACGGCCGGTAGGAGCGCTCGATGTAGCCCGGTTCGTAGTCCCAGCCGTCGCCGATCCAGGAGGACTGCGAGTTGGTCGCGGAGCTGCGGCCGTCCACGGTGGCCGAGTTGTAGGACAGCGAGACGGACGGCGCTTCGCCGCCGAGGGCTGGGGGGACCTCGATCGGGTACGAGTAGAGGAAGTTGCCGGCGTTGGAGCCAGCGTTCCAGGCCATCGAGGGGGCGAGCGAGGTAGCCGCGTAGCTGCCGCCGGAGCCGGCGGGGGCGGGCTCCGCGGTCAGCACCATCGGCGCGGCGGCCGGGGTGGGAACGAGGGTGGCCGCGGCGTTTGGCGTGGAGACGGCGGGCAGGGTGACCGTGGCGGTCAGCGTCGCGGCCCGGACGTCGGTCACCGCCTCGACGGGTGTGCGGGTGCGGCACTCGGCGCGCTCGGGTTCGGTGAGGGCGCAGGCCGGGAGCGCGACCAGCCGCGCGCGGTCCGCCCAGGCCGCGCCCTGGAGTCCCGCCAGGTCCACCGTGACCCTCACCTCGCGCCCGGCGGGGGCGCCCTCGGCGGGCGGGGAACCCGCCGTCGCCGGTGGCCCGGCGTCGGCGAGGGTCAGCAGTGGGCCCGCGACACCGGCGGCGCGGCCCTGGTCGACCCCGGACACCGAGACCGCGACCGTCTGGGCGGCCCGTCCGTGGCCGTCCTCGGGCAGCAACAGAACCGGAAGGTCGCCGGCCCGTGCGGGAGTGGCGCCCGCCGACGCCGGGGAGGCACCACCACTGGCCGCCCGGGCCGCCTTCGCCTCGGCGCCGTCCACGCCCAGCGTCACCGTGGTGGATCCGGACAGCACCGGGCGTGCGACCACCGGGGCCGGGCCGGCAGGGAGCGGAGTGCCGCCGGGCAGCGGTGTCACCGTGAGGTCGCCGCCCGGGACCGACGGGGAGTCGTCGCCCAGCGGAGTGTTCGGCGGCACCCACACCTTGTCGGGGTCGGGCTGTTGGTGGGCCGCCGCCCACGCCGCCGTCGAAGGGGCGCCGACCAGACCGGTCAGCAGCGCAAGAACGGCGACCACGGCAGCCGGGGCCGGACTGCGCCGACGCTGCCGGGCCTGCCCCCCACCGCCCGCTGGCTGTATGCGGCCATGCCAATTCAACACGGAACCCCCCGATGCAACGTGCCGCCATGGCGGGCGAGTGGATCGCACACCTTCGATGAGCGACGCCGACCCTAGGGGCCCATGGCGGAATTGGACTAGACCTACTGGTGGGTAATGGGGGTTTCCGCAGCCGTGTCGCAATCTGACTGATCGTCATCGCATCTTTCTGCTAATCGACATGGCAGGTCTTGACTCCAAAGGGTCTCTCCACGCACAGTTTCGGTCCGAACGTCTGCCCGTCGGGGCGGCTATCGGGAGGGTCACACATCATCACCATGGCGAGCACACCAGGAACCTCGCACCACGGAGCGACCCACCAGGGTCCTTCCCGTCGCAGAACCCACCGCGCCGCCGGCCGGATCGCCGCGCTGGCCGTCGCCGGGGCCCTCGCTCTCGCCGCGACGGTGGTCCCCGCGCACGCCGACCTCGGCCCGTCCGGCGCCGGTCCGGACGGCTTCGAGACTCCGGCGCCCGCCAACCAGACCGCGGAGCAACTGGCCGTGGCCGAGGCGATCGGGCAAGCCCGCCGGACCGGCCAACAGGTGGCGGTGGACGCGCTCACCACGGAGACGTCGAGTACCGTCGCCACACCGGCGGGCCGACTCGCCACCACCGACACCGCACAGCCCGTCCGGACCCGGCGCGACGGCGGCTGGTCCGATCTCGACGCCACCCTGCACCGCAACCCGGACGGGAGCGTCACCCCCGCGGTGGCCATGGCCGGGCTCACCCTCTCCGGGGGCGGCAACGGCCCGATGGCCACCCTCACCACGGACGACGGCGCGAGGATCGCGGTCACCGCGCCCTTCCCGCTTCCGGCACCCGTGCTGAAGGGAGCCACGGCCACCTACGCCGACGTCCTGCCCGAGGTCGACCTGCAGGTCACCGCGCTCCCCGCCGGGGGCTGGCGGAACGTGCTGGTCGTACGGACCGCCCAGGCGGCCGCCCGCCCGGAACTGACGACCCTCACCTTCCGGACCGAGGCGACCGGCCTCACAGTCTCCGCCGACGCGGTCGGCAACATCGAGGCGAAGGACCCGAACGGGCGGACGCAGTTCCACGCCCCCGCCCCGATCCAGTGGGACTCCACCACCACACCGCAGACCGGGACCCCGGCGGGCACGGCGGCGAAGGCCACGCCCCTCGCGCCCGGAGCGGCAGCCGGCGCTGCCGAGGCCGCCGACCCGGACGCCGCTGCGGACGGCTCCAGCGCCGAAGGTCCCGGCGAGCACGCGATCGTCGCCCGGATGGCCACCCGGGTCACCGAGTCGGCCATCGAACTGACCCCGGACCGCAACGCCCTCGGCAAGGGCACCGGGCCGTGGTACCTGGATCCGACCCTGGTCGCCACCAGCAGCACCCAGGGCTCGGTCGAGGTCCAGGAGAACCACCCCGGCGCCCGGAACTACGGCTCCTACACCCAACTCGCCACCGGCTTCTGCGGATACAGCGACTGCACCCCGAAGGGGCGCCAGCGCGCGTACTTCAAGATCGGACTCAACCCCGCGCTCCGCACCCGGCCGGAGGGCGCCCCCAACCCTCCGAGCGTCTTCGGCTCCGTCCTCAACACCACCGTCAGCTGGGCCGCCAGCAACGGCACACCGACCCCGTTCGGCTTCTACTGGGCCCCCGACGGTGACATCAACACCCTGACCGACTGGGGCAACCAGCCCTGCGGCATCCAGGGGCGCATGAACGGCTGCACCCGGATCGCCGACGGCGCGATCACCGGCTACGGGCCCATGAGAGTCGTCGTGACCTCCGCCGTCCAGCAGGCCGTGGCCCGGGGCAACACCCAGATGATCATCGGGATCGCACCGGACGACGAGTCGAACATGTACTTCCGGCACAGGTTCGCCGACAACCCGTCGATCACCACCGAGTACGACCACACCCCGAGCATCTGGTACCCGCGCACCGGCCCCTACCCCTTCCATGCCAAGAGCAACCGCCCGATCGACTGCACGGTCGGCATCAGCGGCGGCAACCCCTGGGACAACCCCGGCTGGATCGGCTCGAACCAGAACATCTGGCTGAACGTCAACAGCTGGTCCCCCGCCGGGTTCAACCTCACCAACCAGTTCCATCTCTGGGACGACACCGACCAGACCTGGGGTGCCTCTCCGGCCGCCGGCGGCGGATCGTGGAACTCCCCGGCCTCCGTGCCGGTCGGCACCCTCGCCGACGGTCACCAGTACGGCTGGAACGCCTGGGCGACCGACGGCACCCTGACGTCGGCCGGCTCCGCACTCTGCTACTTCCGCGTGGACCGGACCAACCCGCGCGCCGCCATCGCCTCGCCCGACTTCCCACCGTCCGGAACGCCCAACGACAACCCCACCGCCTACGCCGACAGCAACGCCACCTTCACCCTGGGCGGCAACGACCCCGCTCCCGGCGGCGGCCTCCAGGCCTCCGGTCTCGCCTGCTTCCGCGTCAGCACCGACCCGACCCCGGTCACCGGGTGGCACTGCGGCGACGCCGGGACCGTCACCGCCGACGACAACGGCAACGCCAGCTTCCAGCACGTTCCCGGCAACTGGGGCACCAACGTCATCTTCGCGCAGGCCCAGGACAACGCCGGCAACTACAGCGACGTGGCCTCCTACAGCTACTACGCGCCCTGGCGGCCCGGCTCGCTGCCGGTCTTCGGCGACGTGGACGGCGACCGCAAGGCCGACATCCTGCGCCCGGACGCCGCGGGCAACCTGAACGCCCTCGGCGCCAACACCGACCCGACCCGCACCAACTCGGCCGTCGCCGCCGCCGCGCCCGGCAACGACCAGAGCCACCACCCCACCTGGAAGGACTACCGGATCACCCACCGCGGCGCCCTCATCGGCGGCGCCAACGTGGACCAGATCATCGCCCACAACACCACCGATCCCGAGCTGAAGAAGCTGCTGAGCCTCGTCTACAACGACGGCGCGGGCCGCTTCGACAACCTCGTCTCGACCAGCCTCGCCCGGCCCGCCAATTGCCGGCTGACCCTGGGCGGGCCGGTCACAGACTGCGCCTCCACCGGCGTCTACGCCGAGGACTGGTCCACCCTCAGCCAGCTCGTCGCCATCGGCACCCCCGAGGGCGAGCGCACCTCGGGCACCGTGATGACCACCCGAAGCTCACTGCTCACCGTCGAGCAGGGAGGACGGCTGTGGCTGTACCGTCCGGGTGGCGCGAACGAACTCTCCCCCACCGCCCAGCTGATCCCCACCGAGGCCGGCCACGGTGACTGGAACGACTACGAGCTCATCAACCCCGGCCCGGCCAACGGGGCCCTGAAGATCTCCGACACCGACTCCGTGGGCCAGGCCACCGTCTGGGCCCGCTACCGCGGCCCCGGTGATCGGCACGGCAACGTCTACGCGTACGCGATCACCGGCACGGTCAACGCCGACAAGACGGTGACGCCGAACTACTCCGCGCTTGCCCGGCCGGACGCCGGACGCCTCATCCTCGGTGGCAGCGGCACCAGCACCGCCGCCTACCCGGAGATGGGTTCCTCGGGCGACCTCAACGGGGACGGCCTCGCCGACCTCTGGACCGTGGACGCGGCCGGCAACGTGCACGTGTGGCGCGGCGTCAACACCGACGGCGTCGCGGGGCGGGTCGACGGCTTCACCTGGCCCGCTTTCATGGGCAGGTCCGGAGCCACCACCTCGATCCGCTCCGCGATCGCGCCCGGCAGCTGCCTCGACGCCGAGGGCGGGGTGGCCGCCGGCGCCGCCATCGCCCTCTACGGCTGCTGGGGCGGCAGCAATCAGCACTTCAACTTCGCTGTCGACGGCACGCTCCGCAGAAGCGGCCTCTGCTTCTCCGTCCAGAACGACGCGGCGGCCCCCGGCGCTGGCGTCGCAATGCAGGGCTGCGCCGGGCTCAACGGACAGAAGTGGGCGCTCGGATCCGACGGTGCCCTGCGCAACACTCCCTCCGGTCTCTGCCTCGACCTCCCGTCCTGGAGCACCGCGCCGGGCGCCCGGCCGGTGCTGTGGCCCTGCAACCAGGGCGGCAACCAGCGCTGGACGGCCGTCGCCGAGTAGCCCGACCTGGCCCCGCCCCCAACCAGCTGCCGCCGCCCGCCCCGGGCGGCGGCAGCTCCGTTCTGGCCGATCCGCCACACCGATGGGGCGCTCACGCCCCCTCAACCCGTGCTAGTGCCGCATCAGGCAACGTTCGCCTCGTCGTGACGTGTCGCCCGGTTGCTGTTCCGGGCGGCACCGGACCGTCAGAATGATCAAGTGGCTGAACGCGTGCAGGTCCGTGAGATCGATGGCGACGAGGGCAGACGGCTGCTGCGGAATCAGGCGCGTGATGACGGCGGACATCCGCTGGGGAGACTCGGCAGCCTTCGCGGCCGCGTCCAGGGACGAGGACCAGCAAGTGGCGGCCGGAGAGAAGGTTGGCCACGCGCCCTTGCCGTCTGTCCCTGGCGGGAATCCCTTTCCGTCCAGCCGTCGCGCCCGTGTCGGCGAGGCCGGCGCCCGCCCAGGCGGTGGCCCGTCGGCACCGGCCAAGCGCGCCCTCTTCCGTCCGAGCCCGCCCCGGCCCCGATGCCTGCGAAGACCACCAGCACGCCGGTCGGCGCCGCCTACTACAAGAACTGCGACGCCGCCCGCGACGCCGGCGTGGCCTCGTTGCACCGGGGAGATCCGGGAGATCGGCCCGCGCTTGACCGCGACGATAACGGCGTCGCCTGCGAGTAGGAGCGCCGACGAGGCACTCGGACCCGAAGCCGTTCTGCGCATGCTCACCCTGGCAAAACTCCCGCACCGAATCCGTCGGCGGCTGCCGTCCGTCCGCACCACCTCGAACCCGGGGTACTTGCCCTTCTGCATCGGGGCGATCCGGATGCCAGCCACGCCCACACCAACCTTCTCCTCGACCTCGTGGTGCATGTCGAGAAGGTCCCGCACAAGGTCGGACTCCTCGTCGGCCAACTCGGTGCCGATCGTGTTCCCGTGCAGAACCTTGCCCACCGCGTCGCTGGCCGCCGTCTTCGTCGTGTACCAACGTCGCCCCGATCCAAGTCACTGCCATCAGATCAACCTCCTGATCATCCGCACGCCACATCCAGGCGTCCCATAACGATGGTCCCAGCCGAGCGGCACAACCGAACCGAATTCCGCAGCTGTGGTATGGAAGCTTGCGCGTCCCGCACCTACCGCCCAGGTGCCCCGGACCAACGCGTCCGCTCCGCCTACACGGAGGTTTCGGGTCAAACAGCGATCCCGGATCAGCCGACCTACGCCGAGCTGCCGGCGTAGTCCAGCTTCGTTACTCGTGCTTCGAGTTCGGCGGGCAGGTACCAGCCTTCGATGGTGGGGGTCATGTAGAGGCGGGCCTTGAGGCCGAGGAGGAGCTGGCGGCGCCTTTCCTGGTCGGCTTGGGTCCAGGCGTCGGCGAAGGTCTGGCCGGTCTCGACCTCGACCCAGGCGGAGGGGCGTTGCGGGAGGGCGGCGAGGCGGCGCCGTTCGTCGACGAGGAGTTCGAGGGCCTCGGCGTACTCGTCGTCGCCGCCGGGGTAGTCGAACAGGTTGCGGCGCTTCTCCTCGCGCAAGTCCTTCATCGCCTGGGTGACGTGGTTGAGCTGCTCGGTGTGGTCCTCACCTGGGATGAACCTGCGCACCGTCATCGCCAGGCCGGCCAGGCGCTCCACCAGGGCGGTGATCGCGGCGGTGACGCGCTCGCCCTTGACGGACTGGCCCTTGCAGGCGGGTTTGCCGGCCGTCTTCGCGCAGCGGTAGTACTCGTAGATCTTGCCGTTCTTGGCGAGGTTCACCTGCCGGTAGAACCGGTCGCCGCAGCGGTCGCAGAGCGCAACGCCCAGCCAGGGCGAGGCACCGTTCGAGCGCTCCTTCGTCACCGAGCGCTCGTCCATCACCGCCTGGACCGCGGCCCACTCCTCCTCCGTGAACAGCGGCTTCGCCATCCGGATCGGCAGCCCCTTGGCGTCGCGGGCGATCTTGCGCGCCTTCACGGAGCGGCCGGTCAGTTTCAGGCCCATCGTCGCCGGCGAGCGCAGGATCTTCCCCACGCTGGTCGGGTTCCAATGGTTCGACGGAGCAGTCTTGCGCTTGCTCGAGTACGACTCGCCTTGGTTCTTGAACGCGTGCGTCGACGGCGTGTCGAAGCCGGCGGCCTCCAGCGCGGTGGCGATCATCCACTGGCTCTGCCCCTCCAGCAGGAGCTTGCCCATGTAACGGACGGCCTCGGAGGTGACCGGGTCCGGTTCGAGTGTGCGGCCGCCGCCCGGGCGGTCGATGATCCGGTACCCGTACGGCGGCTGCCCGCCCGCCCACCGGTCGGTCTTGCGCAGGTGCTTGTGAGCGGCCGAGACGCGGGCCTTGATCCGCTTGAGCTCCATCTCCGCGAAGATCGACGCCAGCATCAGGAATGTCTTGGCCAGCTCGTTCCCGAACGACGACTCGCGGCCCTCCCGGTAGTCCAGGGTGATCCCGTCGTCGGTGAAGACCAGAACCTTGTGGTTCTCCTCCGCCCAGTGGGCGACGTCCGCGCAGTCCTTCGCCGAGCGGAACGCCCGGTCGACCTTCGCCCAGACCAGCGCGTCCCACTCGCCCTGCCGCTCGGTGAGCCACGGACCCAGGTCGGGACGCTTCCACGGCGTGATCTGGGCAGAGACGTCCAGGTCCTCGAAGGACCCGACGATCTCCCACTCCTTCGAGACCGCGTGCCGGGCAGCCGACTCCGCCTGGACCAGGTGCGAGACCTTGCCCTCGTCCCCGTGCGTGTCCGACACACGCGAACCCACCACCGCCCGAACCGGCGCCAAAGCTGTCATGCTGCTGCCTATAGGAGGCCCCCTACCGCCCAGGCCAGCAGACACCCTCGAACAGCCCACACTCGAACGGGTGGACCTTTTACAAAAGCCGTCGTTCCGCTGGCGCATCGACCTCCAGGTCACCACCCCCACGCTCGCCGCCAAGGCCGTCGAAGCCTACGTCGAACGCGCCGCCACCCACGCCGAGCGGTGGTCCGACCACGCCCCGGTGACCGTGGTCTTCGATATCGACCAACTCCCCTAGCGCTTCACGAAGTTCGAGCCATCGACTTCGGCCGCTGCGGTCGTCGCACAACCTGCACAGAGTGACGATCGCAGCCGCCATTGCCCTGCGCACGGACTGCACCGGCGATCAGCGCGCCCTGAGTGAAGGTCAGCTGATCTACTGGAAACGATTCAGTTTGAAGGGGATGCAGGTGGTGCGGTCGGGGTCGAAGCATTCGGGGTCGGGGAGGTGGGCGTCCTCGCGGTGGATCGCATAGGTGCTGAATCCGATGATGGTGCCGGCGGCCAGCCGCACACCGGCGAGTTCAGTGGTGCGCGTGAGGAACCAGCCCGAGGAATACAGCCGGAGGGCTTCGGTGACGACCTGGCCCAGGTAGGGCAGGCCGTCCAGGTGCTCATGGGCGTTCTCGCCCGACTCGACGGAACGACCTGTATGAAGCAGCGGGGTCGAAGCGCTCCTCCCCCGTGCCCCAGCTTGCCCAAGAGCCGGCCTGCGGTCGCTCCCGGCCCCGTGTCCCGACTGACGGGACTTTCAGCACAGCGGGCGACCTTCCCCCGACCCGCGGGTAAGGTGGTGGATCATGTCTAGCCGTAAAACGTCGATCATGGAAGCAGCGGCGCGGGTGATCGCGCGGCGCGGGGTGCGCGGGCTGCGCGTGGAGGAGCTCGCCGCCGAGGCGGGCGTGTCCACCGCGCTGATCTACTACCACTTCAAGGACCGCACCGGGATCCTCCGCCAGACGTTGGAGTTCATCAACGACCGGGCCGAACGCTACACGACCGAGCGCGCCGCGGACGCGCCGCCGCTGACCGCCCGCGAGGAGTTGGAGCAGACACTGCTGCTGGAACTCCAGGACACCGTCGAGGTCCGGGAGAACAGCACCGCCTGGGGCGAGCTGCGGGCCAGCGCGGTGTTCGACGAAACCCTGCGCGAGGACCTGGCGCGGGCCACCCGGGTCTGGGTCCAGGAGATCGCCGAACTGCTGGGCGCGGCGCAGCCGATGTCCTCGGCGGTCGCGCTGGCCGGCGCGGCGGAGCGACTGACCGCGCTGCTGGAGGGACTGAGCACCCGCTGGCTCAGCGGCAGCCTGCCGCTGGCGCACGCCAGAACGCTGATGCTCGACGCGATCGACACCGAGGTGTCCCGACTCGGGTCCTGAGCGGCACCCGATCAGGCCCTGCCGGGTCCCATGCCGGGGCGCCACCGGGGCTACTGCGCCCATTCGTCACGCTCCGCACACGCACCTCACTACAGAGTCATGGCGCATCGTCGAGTCTGACTGATTTTTCAGTCACGGCGAGCCTGACCACGCAGGAAGGGTGCTGCCGCCGGCCCGCTCCCCGTGTGCGCCGGTGCGTCGCCTCGCGAAGAGTGGTCCTGGCAGCCCTCGCACCCTGGCCCGGCACCTTCGCACGAACTGGAGCCCCTCATGACCGGCTACCACGACGCCCACTCCGCCGGGACCTATCCGTGGGTGCCCGCGGACGACGTCCCGCACGCGCGGACCTGGGTGTCCTGGCCCTCCCGCCGGGGCGTACGGGGGCTGCGCCTGGGCGGCGTCCAGGAGGACATCGCCCTGATCGCCCGCACGATCAAGCGGTCGGGGTCCGGCGCGGCGTGGCTCCGCCGTCCGGGGGAATGCAGAGCGCCCGGCGCCCTCCCGGAAGCCCGGCGCGGTCCGGCGGCGGTGCTCGTTCGCCCCGGGGGGCGAGTCCTGCTGGTCCCGGGGCCCGGCAGGTCCCACCACCTGCCGGGCCCCGGGCCGTCTCACAGTGCGCGGCGGGCGGCGGCGATCCGGTCGGGATCCCAGCCGGGCCGGGGGACGGACTCCAGCAGCAGCCTGGTGTAGGCGTGCTCCGGTGAGTCCAGGACGCGGGCGGTGGGGCCGGATTCGACGATCCGCCCATGACGCATCACGACGACCTGGTCGGTGACGCAGCGGACCACGCCGAGGTCGTGGGTGATGAAGAGGAAGCCGATGCCGGTCTCCTCGCGGATGTCGGCGAGGAGGTTGAGCACCTGCGCCTGGACCGAGACGTCCAGCGCGGCGACCGCCTCGTCCAGGACCAGCACGGCCGGTCGCACGGCCAGTGCCCGGGCGATGGCGACGCGCTGGCGCTGGCCGCCGGAGAGCTGCCGGGGCAGCGCCTCGGCAGCCCGGGTGCCCAGGCCGACCTGGTCGAGGAGTTCCCGGATCCGGGCCGGGTGGTCGGTGTCGGGGAAGTGCAACCGCAGGGTCTCGCGGAGCACGGCCTCGACGCCGGTGCGCGGGTCCAGGGAGAGGTACGGGTCCTGGAAGACCATCTGGACCTCGCGGGCGCGGGCCAGCCGTTCGGCCTTGCTCCGGGCGCGGCCGCTCCGGACCCGGCCGTGGACCAGCACGTCGCCCGCGTCGGCCTGTTCGAGGCCGACCACGATCCGGGCGGTGGTGGTCTTGCCGGAGCCGGACTCGCCGACGATGCCGAGCGAGGCGCCGGCGTCGAGGGTGAAGGAGACGTCGTCCACGGCCTGCACGGTGCCAAAGGTGCGGTGCAGGCCGCTGACCCGCAGAACGGGCTCAGCCATCGGTGCGGCTCCCTTCGAGCGGGTGGTGGCAGGCGGCCGGGTGCCCGCCCTGCTGGGCGGGCACCTGTTCGCGGCGGATCCCGGTCGCGTGGCGGCAGCGTTCGGCGAACGCGCAGCCGGTCAACGCCCTCCGAAGGTCCGGCGGTTGGCCGTCGATGGCGGAGAGCCGGCCGGCCGGGGCGTCCAGTGCCGGGGTGGCCGCGAGCAGCGCGGCAGTGTACGGATGGCGGGGCCGCTCGAACAGCGCCTCGGCGGGGCCGTGTTCGGCGATCCGCCCGGCGTACATCACATAGACCCGGTCGCTGATCGCGGCGGCGAGGCCGAGGTCGTGGGTGACGAACAGCAGGCCGGTGTCGAAGCGTTCGCGCAGCCGGCCGAGCAGGGCGGCCACCTCGGCCTGACTGGTGACGTCGAGTGCCGTAGTGGGTTCGTCGGCGAGCAGCAGCACCGGGTCGCCCATCAGGGCGGCGGCGATCATCACGCGCTGCAGCATGCCGCCGGACAGCCGGCCGGGGTAGCGGCGCAGCAGGTCCGGCTTGAGGCCCACGGCGTCGAGGAGTTCCACGGCCCGCCGGTCGGCGTCCGCGGCGCTCATCGTGCCGGTGAGCCGCACGCTCTCGGTGAGGAAGTCGCCGATCCGGCGCAGCGGGTTGATGGCGGCCCGGGGGTCCTGGAAGATCATCGCGGCCCGGCCGGCGCGCAGGGTGCGCAGCCGGCCGGGGTCCATGGCCAGGACGTCCTGGCCGTCGACCAGGACCTTCCCGTCGGCCTCGGCGCCGGGTGGCAGCAGGCCGAGGGCGCTGCGGGAGGTGAGGGTCTTGCCGGAGCCGGACTCGCCGACCAGGGCGACCGTCTCGCCGGCACCGACGGTGAGGTCGACGCCGTCGAGGACGGGGCGGGCGGTGCCGGGCAGTCGGAGCCGGAGGCCCTGGCTGTCGAGGGCGTTCACGCGGTCCCTCCGGTGGTGCGGTGGTCGTTGACGTGTTTCCCGTTCATGCGGACCTCCGGGCGACCTGGTCGGCCCAGCGCTCGCCGACCACGTTGAAGGCGACGACGGTGAGCACGATCAGGGCACACGGCAGGATCGCGGAGAGCGGGTAGCCGTGCTGGATCGCCGTCTGGCCGTCGAAGACCATCCGCCCCCAGTCGGGGGTGAGCGCGGGGACGCCGAGCCCGAGGAACGAGAGGCCGGCGAGGTCCATCAGGGCGTAGCCGAAGTTGACCGCGGACTGGGCGAGCACGATCGGCGCGATGTTGGGCAGGACGTGCCGAAGGCAGATCTGCACCGCGGAGTGGCCCTGGACCTGGTACGCGGAGACGTAGGGGCGGGTCCGTTCGGCCAGCACCAGTGAGCGGGTGAGGCGGGAGACATAGGGCAGGTAGGCGATCGCCAGGGCGACGACGGGGGCCATCAGGCCCTCCCCGTACACCGAGACGATCAGGATGGCGAGCAGCATGCCGGGGAAGGCGAAGACCAGTTCGGTGCTGCGGGAGAGCACGGAGTCGAGCCAGCCGCCGCGCCAGCCGGCGGCGAGGCCGACCGCGAGGCAGGCGACGGTGGAGAAGACCACCACGCCGAGCGGGCCGAGCAGCGAGGTGCGGGCGCCGGTCAGCAGCCGGGAGAGGGTGTCGCGCCCGGCTGCGTCGGCGCCGAGCAGGTGGTCGGGCGAGGGCCCGGCGAGTGCGTTGCCCAGGTCGACGGCGCTCGGGTCGTAGGGCGCGAGCCAGGGCGCGAGCAGCGCGGCGAGCACCAGGAGGGCGGCGAAGCCGAGGCAGACCAGGTGCAGCGGTCCGCCGGCGGACCTGAGCCGGGCGAGGCCCGGGCGGCGGGTGAGGCCCGGCCGTTGGGTGAGACCGGTACTCATGCGCCGGACCTCCTGGAACCCAGGGTGACCCGGGGGTCGACCAGCGGGTGGAGCAGGTCGACGATCAGGTTCACCGTCATGAACAGGGCGACGATGATCAGCGAGATGGCCTGGACGGTCGGGAAATCCTTGGTGGTGCTGGACAGTTCGAGGAGCTGGCCGAGGCCGCCGATACCGAACGCGGACTCCACCAGGATCGTGCAGACCAGCAGCGTGGAGACGATCAGGCCGCCGGTGGTCAGCACGGTGCCCAGCGCGTTGCGGAACACGTGACGGCTGATCACCTCGCGTTCCGGGACGCCCCGGCTGCGCGCGACGGTGACGTGCTCGCCCTCCAGGGCCTCCAGCATCGCCGAGCGGGTGACCCGGGCGAGCATGCCGATCAGGTACAGCGCGAGGGCGATCGCCGGCAGGCTGAGGTGCCAGAGCATGTCTCCGAGGCCCTCGCCGGCGCCGCTGGTCGGGAACCAGCCCAGCTTCACCCCGAACAGGCCCTGGAGCAGGACAGGTGAGGTTCTCGAAGGCGCCCTTGCGGACGTCGTCGGGGGCCCCGGCCCAGGCGGCCCTGGTGGTGAGCGAGCCGGTGACGGTGCCGGCGCCGGCCAGGCCGGTCCTCACGAAGCCGGAGCGGTCCAGCGACAGCGACAGCGCCTTGCGGACCCGGACGTCGCCGAGCACGCCCCGCAGGTTGGCGACGTTGAGGTTGACGGTGCTCAGGCCCTCGCCGAAGTACAGCGTGCCCGGGCCGCTCCTCCTGAGCCGGTCGTAGCTCTCGGTGGGGATCAGGTAGCCGCCGTCGACCTCCCCGCTGAGCATCGCGTTGGTGCGGGCGGAGGGATCGGTGAGGAAACGGAAGACGGCTTTCCCGGCCTTGGCCTTGGTGCCCCAGTAGTCGTCGAACCGCTCCAGCTCGATCGACTGGCCCTTGGCCCAGGCGCCGAGCTTGAACGGGCCGGTGCAGTCCAGGCCACCGGTGGTGCCGTAGTCCTTGCCCGCCGACTCGACCCCGGCCTTGGCGGCGACCACGCCGGCCGCGGTGGCCATGTACTGCGGGAACTGGGAGTCGGGGCGCTTGAGTCTGACGGTGACCTGGAGCGGGCCGGTCGCGGTGATCGAGTCGACGTTCTGGAAGGTCTGGGCCCAGGCCGCGGCGTTGTCCGGGGCGGTCTGGCGGCCGAGGCTGTAGACCACGTCGTCGGCGGTCATCACCGAGCCGTCATGGAAGTGCACGCCGGAGCGCAGGTCGTAGACCCAGGTGGCCGGGTCCGGGTTGGAGGCCTTCTCGGCCAGTCCGGGGGCCGGCGTGAGCTGGGGCGTCCAGCGCATCAGGCTCTCGCAGACGTTGGACAGGATGGTGTTCTGCGGGTAGTCGAAGGCCTGGACGTAGTCGAGCGTGGGCGGCTCGGCGTAGGTGGCCCAGGTGAAGGAGTCGATGTCGCCCTCGGCGGTCGGCGTGGTGGCGGAGAGCTGGACGTCGGCCTGGTCGCCGCCGTTGCGCGGCGGGCCGGAGCAGGCCGCGACCAGGGCCGCGGCCGAGAGGACGGCCGTGGTGGCGAGGACGAGCCGGCCCGGGGAGGGGGTTCGTCTCGCGGGAGTGAGGGTCATGAGGGTGGGCTTTCGGTCGGAGCGGGGCAAGGCCGTGGGGACCGCGCGGGGTGGGACGTCAGACGCGGGCGGCCGGGACCTGCTGGGTGATGCAGTGGATTCCGCCGCCGCCCCAGGCGATGACCCGGGAGCGGACGCCGACGACCTTGCGGCCCGGGTACGCCCCGGCCAGCACCGCGAGGGCACCCTCGTCCGCGGGGTGATCGGCGACCGGGACGACGACCGCGCCGTTGGCCAGGTAGTAGTTGAGATAGCCGACCTCGACCTCCCGGCCGTCGACCTCCACGAACGCGGTCTGCGGGACGTCGACGATCTCGAAGGGGCGGCCCTGGGCGTCGGTGGAGTGCTCCAGCACGGCGCGGTTGGCCCGCATCCGGGCGTAGTCGGGGTGCTCCGGGTCGGCCGGGAGCTGGACCACGACCTTGCCGGGGGCGGCGAAGGCGCACACGCCGTCCACGTGTCCGTCGGTCTCGGTGTCCAGCAGTCCTCCGTAGGGCAGCCAGATCACCTTGGTGACGCCGAGGCGCTGCTTGAGCTCGACCTCGATCTCCTCGCGGCTCAGGCCGGGGTTGCGGTTGGGGTGCAGCAGGCACTGCTCGGTGGTGATCAGGGTGCCCTCGCCGTCGACGGTGATCGCGCCGCCTTCGAGGATCATCTCGGAGCGGACGGCCGGGACCCCGAGGTGCTCCAGCAGCAGGCCGCTGAGCCGGTCGTCGGCGTCCCAGGGGTGGTGCTTGCCGCCCCAGGCGTTGAAGCGGAAGTCCACGCCGGCCCGGCGGCCCTCGCCGTCGAGTACGAAGATCGGCGCGGAGTCGCGGAACCAGGAGTCGTCCAGCGGCAGCTCGACGACGGTGACGCCGCCGGCGCCGCACAGGGCGAGCGCCTCCTCGCCGTGGCCGGGCGGAGCGACCATCGTCACCGGCTCGAACTCGGCGATGGTGCGGGCGACTTCGGCGTACTCGCGCTTCACCTCGGCGAGCGTGGCGCCCCACAGGTCCTCGCGGACGGGCCAGGCCATCAGGCAGCCCTCGTGCTCGGTCCACTCGGCGGGCATGCGGTACGGGACGGTCACGGGATACCTCTTCGGGATCGGGTGTACGGGTGGAACGGTGTACGGGTGGAACGGTGTACGGGTGGGACGGTGGACCCGGCGGCCCGCTCCGTGGGGTCGGCCTGCGGGCCGCCGGGAGACTCGGGCGGTGACTCAGGCAGCCGGGACGCTGGGCTGGGACTGGGTCGCGCAGTGGATGCCGCCACCACCGCCGGCGATGTTGTCGATGTTCAGCTGGACGACGTCGCGGTCCGGGTGGGCGGCCTGGAGGATCGCGTAGGCAGTTCCGTCGGCCGCCGCGTCGCCGAACTGCGGGACGAACACGGCGCCGTTGGCGGTGTAGTAGTTGGTGTAGCTGGACAGGAAGTCCCTGCCCCTGCCGCGGATCAACTGCCGGTCCGGTCCAGGCAGTTCCGTGACGGCCAGCGGGCGGCCCCGGGCGTCGGTGGCGTTCGCCAGGATCCGCTTGGACTCCTGGTAGACGTCGATCCAGATCTGCGCGGTGCCCGGACCGGGCTGGTCGAGGATGATCTTGCCGGGCGCGGTGAAGCGGGCCAGGCAGTCGATGTGGCAATCGGTGATGTCCTGGCCGGCCAGGCCCGGGAGCCAGATCACCTTGCTCACGCCGAGGCCGGCCTTGAGGGCCTGCTCGACCTGGGCCCGGGACCTGCCGGGGTTGCGGTTGGCGTTGACCAGCGAGCTGACGGTGGCCAGCAGGGTGCCCTGGCCGTCCGTCTCCAGCGAGCCGCCCTCGCCGGTGAACGGGGCGGCGATCCGGTTGACGCCGTAGCCATGGAGCAGGGTGGCCGCGACGGCGGCGTCATCGGCGTAGGGCTGGTAGTAGGGCGTGCCGCTCTTGCCCCGGCCGTTGAAGTTGGTGTCGAGCCCGGCGACCGCACCCGGGGCGGTGAGGAAGGTCGGGCCGAAGTCCCGGATCCACAGGTCGTCGTTGGCGATCTCCAGCACGGTGATGCCGTAGGTGCTGCCCCGGCCCAGCCAGTACCGGGCGTCAGCGGCCTGGCTCGGGCGGGCCACCACGACGACCGGCTCGTACATGGAGATCGCGTGGGCGACCCGGGCGATGTCGTCGCGGACGCCGGAGAGCTGCCGGCCCCAGATCGTGGACCGGGCCGGCCAGGCCATGAAGGTGCGGTCGTGCCGGTCGGTCTCGGCCGGCATCCGCAGCTGCGGGGTGGCGGGAGCCGCCCGGAAACCGGCGCCCGCCGCAGGGGCGGCGGTGGGCAGCACCGCGCCGAGGGCGAGCACCGGCAGGGCTGCGGCTCCGAACTGGAGCAGTCTTCTGCGCGAGGTCGTGGAAGCGACCTCGGGAGACGTGGAGATGGTCATGAAACGCTCCCTGGAAGTGGCGGGAGGTGTGAGGGTTGCCCCGCATCCTGCATCTAACTGAAAATCCAGTCAACCCTTTGGGGTGGCTCAAGAGAAATGAACTGACAAAACGATCAGACTTTCTCCACGATCGCCTCCAGGGCAGGTACAGTGGGCGCCCATGTCAGACCGCCGGACAGGCATACTCCAGGCCGCCACCCGTGTCATCGCCCGACGCGGGGTACGTGGACTGCGCATGGGCGAGCTGGCCTCCGAGGCCGGCGTGTCCATCGCACTGATCTACTACCACTTCACCGACCGGGCGGGGGTCCTGCGGCAGACGCTGGAGTACATCGGCGACCGCGCCGACCACTACACCGCCGAGGACCGCACCGCCCCCCACCAGGGCCGCAACCCGTCCAAGGACCCGCTCGCCGACCTCGAACAGGTCCTGCTGCTGGAGCTCCAGGACACCACCGAGGTCCGCGAGAACAGCACCGCCTGGGGCGAGCTGCGGGCCACCGCCGTGTTCGAACCGGAGCTGCGCCAGGACCTCGCCCGCAGCACCCACGGCTGGGTGCACGACATCGCCGGACTGCTCTCCCAGGCCGACCCGGACGGCACCGCACCCTCCCACGCGGCCGCCGCCGAACGTCTGACCGCGCTGGTGGAAGGCCTCAGCGTGCGCTGGCTGAGCGGTTCGCTGTCGATCGAGCAGGCACGCCGAGTGCTCCGCGGCGCAGTCGAGGTCGAGCTGGAAGCCCCTCGATCGGATCGGGCGGCCCCGGCCACCGGGGGCGGATTCGGCTGATCCTGACAAAACCTCTAAACTCTGCGGCGCGGACAGGCCTCGCCTGCCCACACCCTGGCGGCCCGGCTCCACCGTCCCGTCCCCGTCCGCCGACGAAGGAAGCCCGCATGTCCGCTGACCGATCCCCCTTCGCCCTCCAGCCCGTCTTCCAGGCCCTGACCGCGGACGACCCGCGCGAGGTCGGCGGCCACCGGCTGTACGCGCGGCTCGGCGCGGGCGGCATGGGCCTGGTCTACCTCGCCTACACTCCCGGCGGGCGCCCGGTGGCCCTCAAGGTGGTGCGCCCCGAGCTGGCCGGGGACCTGGACTTCCGGGCCCGGTTCGCCCAGGAGGTGGCCAGCGCCCGGCTCATCCACGGGCTCTTCACCGCCCAGTTGGTCGACGCCGGCCCGGACGCCCCCACCCCCTGGCTGGCCACCACCTACGTGCCCGGCCCCTCGCTCCAGCAGGTGGTGCAGCACTTCGGTCCGCTTCCCGAGCGCACCGTGCTGCTGCTGATGGCCGGGATCGCCGAGGCGCTCCAGGCGATCCACGCCAGCGGGGTGGTCCACCGCGACCTCAAGCCCGCCAACGTACTGATCGCCGCGGACGGCCCCCGGGTCATCGACTTCGGCATCGCCCGGGCGGCCGACGCCGTCGCCCTGACCGGCACCGGGCTGCACATCGGCTCCCCCGCCTACATGGCGCCCGAACAGGCCACCGGGCAGGCCGCGACCAGCGCCACCGACGTCTGGGCGCTCGGCGCCCTGGCCGTCCACGTCGCGGGCGGCGCCCCGCCCTTCGGCGACGGCCCGCATCCGGCGACGCTCTACCGGACGGTCCACGAGGAACCCGCCCTCGACCACGTGCCCGAGGCCCTGCGCGACCTGCTCCGGCGCTGCCTGGCCAAGCGCCCCGAGGACCGGCCGACCACCGCCGAGGTGATCGCCACCGCGGCCGGGCACCCTGCCGTCGGCGGTCAGCCGAGGTTCGGCGAGGACTGGCTGCCACAGCCGCTGACCAGCCAGATCACCCGGCACGCCGAGCTGCCGCAGGTACCCGCCGAGGCCTCCGGACCGGGGCTGAACCCGGCCGCGACGATGCCGGCCCCAGCCGCCGTGCCGACGCCCACGCGGCTCGCCGCCGTCCCGGGCACGTCCGCCGCCGCTGCGGCGACACCCGCTCCGGCCACGCCGGCGACACGGCTGCGGCGGCCCCGGGGGCGCGCGTCCCTGATCGCCGTGGTCGCCCTCGCCGTCGGCGCGGTGGCCACCGCCTTCGTGCTGGACGACCCGGACCCGGTGGAGGCCGCCACGGCCGACGCCCCGGTCGTCGGCTCTCCCGCACCGGGCACGCCCGTCGCCACACCGACGCCGACCGGCCCGTCCGGTTCCACCCGCTCGCCCTCCGCCACCGCCGGGCCGAGCCGCACGACGCCGCCGCCCCCCGCTGCCGCCTTCACCCCCGACTACCGCGCCGTCGAACTCACCTCGGCGGACCCGGGCTACGAGTTCGACCTGACCTCCGGCACGGTGGTGCCGGTCGACACCGCGAACTGGTACGTCGGGCGGACCGACAGCGAGTTCCTCGTGCCGGAGACCGCCGACTCCTACATCGGCCGGGACTCCGGCCTCGGCCTCGCCGAGTGCCTCCAGGGGCTCGGCAGCCGGCCGACCGCACGGCTGCCGTTCAGCGCCCTGGGAGCGCGCGGGGCCTTCTGCCTCCGGTCCGCGGACGGCAAGGAACTGGCGGTGGTCCGGGTGCTGTCGACGGCGGGCACGGACGGGTCGGTCAGCGTCTCGCTGGACCACTACCGCCGCAACGGCTGACACCTCCGGGAACGGCCGAGAGCCCGTCCCCCCACGGCACGGGTGGGGGCGACGGACTCTCGGCGCTGGTCGACGGCCCGGGATCAGAGCAGCCGGCGGGCCGCCTCGGGCGTGCCGGGAGCGCCGGTCCCCGGGGCGGGGGCCGTGCCGGTCGACTTGCCTGAGGTGGACGCCACCGTACCGGGCGTCCCGGTCGCGGCCGACGGGGCGGCCGCCGGTTCGGCGGCAGGCCGGTCCTCCTCCCGCATGGCGGCCGTCTCCGCCTTGAGGATGCGCATCGACTTCCCCAGTCCGCGCGCCATCTCGGGCAGCTTCTTCGAACCGAACAGCAGCACCACGACCGCCAGCACCGCCAGCAGGTGCCAGGGCTCCGGTCCATGGCGAAGCATCCTCGCCTCACCTGGCCTTTCGTCGTCGGGGCCGGGCCCTGTGGGGGGAGGCCCGGGTTGTATCGGGGTGGTGCGGACGCCTTCATCGTCAAACTTGACTGACTTTTCAGTCAATGGAAGAGTGACGTTCCGGCGACGCCGGGCCGCTGCGCCCGCCGCCGACCGGCGCCCCGCACAGCACTCCCCGGAGGCTCGCCGCCGTGCCGGACCGGATCCACCCTCGGCCCACCGGAGTCCACCGTGTCCCAGTCCCCCCTCGCGCGCCGCACGGTGCTGCGTTCCCTCGCCGGCGCCGGCCTGATCGCCGTCGGCGCGACCGCCTGCGCCGCGGTCGGCGACGATGCGGTCGGCGACGATGCGGCGGAGCCCGCCACCCCGTCCTCCACGCCCGCCGGGCAACCCTCCGCGCATGCCACCGCCGAGCCGTCCGCCGGCTGACCCCTCCCGCCCAACCCGCCGCTCCGCACCGAGGGAGAAGGGACCCCCGTGCAACTGACCCCCACCGAACGCGACCGGCTGCTGATCTTCACCGCCGCCGAACTCGCCCGCGCCCGCCGTGCCCGCGGACTGCGGCTGAACGTCCCCGAGGCCACCGCGCTGATTTCGGACACCGTCTGCGAGGCCGCGCGCGACGGCCTGCGGCTGGCCGAGGCCGTCCGGCGCGGCCGTGCCGTCCTCGCCCCCGGCGACGTCCTGCCCGGCGTCCCCGACCTGGTCACCGAGATCCAGGTCGAGGCGGTGTTCCAGGACGGCACCCGGCTCGCCGTGATACCCGACCCGTTCGGCGGCGGCGGCCTGGGCGAGGCCGCACCGGGCGCCGTGCTCCCCGACGGCGCCGCCGAGCCTGCGCCCGCACCGGACCTCACCCTCACCGTCCGCAACACCGCGGACGTGCCGGTCTCGGTCACCTCCCACTTCCACTTCTTCGAAACCAACCCGCGCCTGGCCTTCGACCGGGCCGCCGCCTACGGCATGCACCTGGCTGTCCCGGCCGGCTCCTCGGTGCGCTTCGACCCCGGCGCGGACGTCGAGGTCGGCCTGGTCCCGATCGGCGGCGAGCGGGTCGCGATCGGCTTCGCCGGGCTGGTGGACGGACCGCTGGACTCGCCGCGGGTCCGACGGGAGGCACTGCGCCGGGCGGCCGAACAGGGCTACCTCGGGGCGAACCGTGACGACGAGGCAGGCCAGGCAGAGGAGAACCGGCGATGAACAGCAAGAGCGAGGCGATCGAGGCGATCGAGGCGTCCGAATACGCCGCCGTGCACGGCCCGCGGGCCGGCGACCGGGTCCGGCTCGGCGACAGCGGGCTGGTCGTCCGGGTCGAGTCCGACTCCCAGCGGCCGGGCGACGAGTTCCTGGTGGGCTTCGGCAAGACCGCCCGCGACGGCCTGCACCTCAAGGCCGCGGCCGTCCGGGACACCTGCGACCTGGTGATCAGCAACGTGCTGGTGATCGATGCCGTGCAGGGGATCCGCAAGACCTCGATCGGCATCCGGGAGGGCCGGATCGCCGCCGTCGGGCGGGCCGGCAACCCGGACACCCTGGAGGGCGTGGAGGTGGTGGTCGGCACCGGGACGGCGATCGTCTCCGGCGAGGGCATGATCCTCACCGCCGGGGCCATCGACACCCACGTCCACCTGATGTCCCCCCGGATCATGGAGGCCTCGCTCGCCTCCGGCGTCACCACCATCATCGGCCAGGAGTTCGGCCCCGCCTGGGGCGTCGGCGTCAACTCCCCCTGGGCGCTGCGCCACGCCTTCAACGCCTTCGACGCCTGGCCCGTCAACATCGGCTTCCTGGGCCGCGGCTCCTCCTCCCACCCCGCGCCGCTCGTCGAGGCGCTGGCCGAGGGCGGCGCCTGTGGGTTCAAGGTGCACGAGGACATGGGGGCGCACACCCGGGCGCTGGACACCGCGCTGTCCGTGGCCGAGGCCCATGACGTCCAGGTCGCCCTGCACACCGACGGGTTGAACGAGTGCCTGTCGGTCGAGGACACCCTGCGCGTGCTCGAAGGGCGGACCATCCACGCCTTCCACATCGAGGGCTGCGGCGGCGGCCACGTCCCCAATGTGCTCAAGATGGCCGGCGTGCCGAACGTCATCGGTTCCTCCACCAACCCCACCCTGCCCTACGGCCGGGACGCGATCGCCGAGCACTACGGCATGATCGTCTCCGTCCACGGCCTCAAGACCGACCTGCCCGGCGACGCCGCAATGGCCCGCGACCGCATCCGCGGCGGCACCATGGGCGCCGAGGACGTGCTGCACGACCTCGGGGCCATCGGCATCACCTCCTCCGACGCCCAGGGCATGGGCCGGGCCGGCGAGACCGTGCGCCGCACCTTCGCGATGGCCGGCAAGATGAAGGCCGAACGCGGCCCGATGGAGGGCGACGGCCCCTCCGACGACAACGAGCGGGTGCTGCGCTACATCGCCAAGCTGACCATCAACCCCGCCATCGCCCATGGGCTCTCGCACGAGGTCGGCTCCGTCGAGGTCGGGAAGCTCGCCGACCTGGTGCTCTGGCACCCGGCCTCCTTCGGCGCCAAGCCGTACATGGTGCTCAAGGCCGGCTTCCCCGCGTACGGCGTCACCGGCGACCCCAATGCCGCCACCGAGAGCTGCCAGCCCCTCGTCCTGGGGCCGTTGTTCGGCGCCCACGGCGCCACCCCGGCCGACCTCTCGGTGGCCTTCACCAGCCGCGCCGCCGCCGAAGCGGGCACCACCACCCGCCCGTACGACACCATGACCACCCGGCGCCGGCGCGTCCCGGTCCGCCCCACCCGCGGCATCGGGCCGGCCGCCCTGGTCCGCAACAGCCGCCTCGGGCAGATCCTGGTCGACGGCCAGCGAGGCCTGGTCACCCTCGACGGCGCCCCGCTGCACTCCGACCCGGCCGAGGAGGTGTCGCTGAACCGCCTCTACTTCCTCTGACACCGCCGCGGAGGGAACGGCTCACCTACGGCGCCGCAGGCAGACTCAGCACCACCGCCAGCGGCACCACCACACTGGATCCCCGCCACTGGTCGACGGCCGGGGCCTGCCGCCGGCGACCGTGCCCACCCCGGGCAACGTCAACGACGCCACGTGGACTGAAGTAACCCTCGGGTGGTGTGCTGTTGCCTTTCGGTGCGATTGGGCTTACTGATCGTTTCAGAAGGAGTTGAGCCGCAGGTCGTGTGCTCGACGATCTTGGTCGACAGGGTGTCCGGGTGCGTGCTGATCTTGTTCCTGACGACCTGTGGGAGCGGGTGGCCCCGTTGCTTCCACCCGCTCCCGAACGACGTCGGCATCCAGGGCGGCTTCGCGTTCCGGACCGAGCGGCCCTCGCCGGCGTCCTGTACGTCCTGCGGACCGGTGTCGCCTGGCGCGACGTCCCGGCCGAGACGGTGGGCTGCTCCGGAGTTACGGCCTGGCGCCGGCTACGGGACTGGACCGAGGCCGGTGTCTGGCCGCGCCTGCATGCCGCCCTGTTGGCTGAGCTTCGCCGCGCAGGCCTGCTGGACCTGGACGACTGCTCCGTGGACGGGTCGCACGTCCGGGCCCTCAAAGGGGGGACCACGTCGGCCCCTCACCCGTCGACCGCTCCCGCCCCGGCTCCAAGCACCACCTGATTGTCGACCGCCACGGAACCCCGCTCGCCGTCACCCTCACCGGCGGCAACCGGCACTACGAGCGACGCGCCGATCTCCACCAGGGCCTGCTCGAACTGGCCTGCAGCCTCATATGCCTGCGCCGCCTGCACACCTCCTCCTGAAGCGATCAGCTGGCTACGCTGAACCACCCCGGCCGCACCTCGGCCAGAAGCGGTTGCAGCGACCGCACCGCCGTCTGCAGGTCCTCATCCGTGACGTCAAGAGGCTCCGGCAGGCTCCGCCCGTACTGGTGCAGCCGCCAGAGGTCGAAGACCTCGTTCCCGTCAGCTGCGAAGTCCACATCAACCTCGGTGCCGTTGTCGCTCACGAAGCGACACCCGGCCCCATGGACCTTGTACGCGTACGTGCCGACGTGCCCGCTCCGGCTGATGATCCGGCGCGAACGAACCAGGTCGAGGACATCTGCGAGTCGCTCAAGCGAGGGGATCGCCGCCCTCATGGCCTCGCCAATCGCGTTCAGAGCGTGGACGTAACCAAGCACGAGTTCCCGTGCAGCCCCAACCCGTTCCATCCGGCGCCAACCCCCTGAGTCCGTGACTGAAGGGATTGTTCCACGGGCCGCCAGCATCTCCACAGAATGGCATTCTGAAACGATCAGTTAGGCAAAGTTCCCGAAGAGTTCGGGCTGTTGAATCATGAACTCTTTACGCGGGGGTCCTGTGCGGAATGAAGATATGACACTAAGATCGCCGAGACGCGAGACGACGGTTGCGCTTCGTGACAGCGCGTTCTTGGGGCTCCCTCAGGGTCTCCGCGGGCCTTGATGCCCTTGATCTGCGCGTGGCCCGAGCGGTCGATCATGATGGCCGCTCGGACCTTGCCATCGACGCCACCATCCGCTCCAAGCGGGCCAGCCGTGTCTTCTCGGTACGGGCGGTGACCAGACCGAGGTACAGGGCGAACTGATCGGACTTGCCGAGCGTGTCGTAGAACACCCGCGCTGCAGGGTTCGCGTCGAGGGCTTCGATGAGATCCGGTGGCGCGGTGGCGCTCTTCTGCGAGGCGTATGCCTTCTCCCAGCGGCCGTCCGCCCGCGCCGCCTCGACCTCGGCCAGCCCGCGGGGGCGCATCCGGCCTGCCGCGATCAGGGCCTCGGCCTTGTCGACGTTCACCTGCGACCAGACGGAGCGGGGGCGGCGGGGTGTCGTGCGCTGCAGAAAGTACGAGTCGTCGAAGCCTCGTCGCTGACCGTCGATCCAGCCGAAGCAGAGCACCGTGTCGACCATCTCTTCCCAGGTGAGCGACGAGATCCCGGTATGCTTCTTGGCGATCTTCACCCAGAGCGCGGCCTTCTCCCCGTGATGCTCTTCGAGCCACGCCTCCAGCTCGGCCGGGCTCGCGGGGACAAGGATCTCGACGCCGTCCTCGTGTTTCTGCATAAACCGCAGGCTAGAGGCCATATAGGACAGATGGTGACCTCCTCAAGCGACCCGCTCAGGCGACCTGACCGGTTCACTACTTGGCGACCTTCGCCCCTGCTTGCCTCGGGTCGCCCGTCGAGTTGATGAACTGCTTGAGCCGGCTTGGGATCTTGCCGCAGCAGGCCGGCCAACCGACCACAGGGTCCGCCAAGGCAGCTACCGACACAGATGTGCTCGGGGAGAGGCCCAGCAGGACCGCCCGACCGCTGTGCCGCAGGCCCTGGCCGCCGTCCTCACCCCACGGCCGGATGGGCCCGACCCACCCCCTGACTCCTGGCACTGGTCCTGACGCTCCTTCTGCTGGCGTCTGGGGCTTCGCGTTCGTCCGATGGCTACGAGAAAGCACCTGATGCCGGTCCTCGGCCCGCTCCGATCCCCGCCGCGCCGCCGACGGCCCCGCACCTCCCGGGCGCGGGGCTGCCCCACGCCCAACGCCTCCTGGCCGAAGCAGCAACGGCGCAGCCACCGACAGGGTGGAGTATCGCCCGGGGTTTCTCCATGCCCTGCACGACATCGCGTCCTGGGAGTTCGCTCCGGGCCCGGTCGCGGTGGCGGGCATCAACGACTGAACCGCATCCAGCCCGTGCCCGCACCGCCCGCGGACCCGCCGCCGCGCGACTGCGGTGACCGTTTGCGCCGTAGGCCAGTCAACGGCCGACGCTGCGCAGCCGCTCTGCGGCAAGCGAATCCGAGTCGGTCATAGTCCTGACCGCAGGGCCGCGACAGGCGACAGACGACAGACGACAGACGACAGGACAGATGTGACCACTGCCCTGGGTACCTGGGGCTGCGCCAGAATCCTTAGTGGTCGGCTCTCGAAGTCCTTCGGGGTTGACGCTGAGAGAGCTCCCCGTGCCAGGTGGTGGCGTGGAACCGGCCGAAGGGCGAGTTGACCTTCAAGTGGGATGAACGTCGACAATCGGGGCCATGGACGGCACCACAGAACTACTGAGTATCAGCGCCTTCGCGCGGCGGGTCGGTCTCGCTCCGAGCGCCCTGCGTTTCTACGACGACTGCCGTGTCCTGCGGCCGGCGTGGGTTGACGGTGTGACTGGATACCGCTTCTACAGTCCTGCTCAGGAGGCCCGTGCCGCTCTCCTACGCGGTCTGCGAGAAGCGGGAGTGCCGCTGGCTGAGGTTGCCCTGGTGCTCGACGGGCCCGAGCGCGAGGGCCGGGAGGTGCTGGAGCGGCACTTGGAGAGGATGCAGGACCGGACGCGGACGGCCAAGGCCGCCATCGCGGCGGTTCTGCGTTCCCTGTCGACCGCCGACAGCATGACGGAAGCGCGAATCGACGGCGTGGAGTTGGCCAGTGCGGTACGCCAGGTGGTGCCGGCCGCAGCCTCCGACGTGGAACACCCTGCACTTGGCTGCGTCCTCATCGAGATCGATGACGGCGAGGTCCACGTGGTGGCTACCGATCGCTATCGCCTGTCGATGCGTGTCCTGAGACCTGCGGCTCTCGATGGAGGGCCCTGCCGTCTGCTGGTGCACGCGGCTGACCTGATCGAGTTCGGGCAATGGGCGGCGCGATTCCACCAGGTCACCATCCAGGTCGGACCGGACGGGACCCGAGCACGCAGTACGTCGGAGTCCCGTGTCCTGGTGACGGTCGATGACCCGTTCCCTGACCACCGCGAGATGCTCTCGGCTCTGGCCCCGCCCGAATACCGCGTGATCGTGGACCGCCTGGCCCTTCGCGACGCGGTCAACAGTCATGGCGACGCTGCACGTATCGCTCTGAGCTTCGCCGGCGACGAGATGACCATCTCTCTGGCCGATCACTCCAATGCCGCTACCCTGTCCGCGGTCTGCCATCAAGACCTGCCGCAGCGGATCGGCTTCGACCCTGCCGTCCTGGCTCCCGCTCTGGAGGCCGGCGTCGGGCCCGACGTCCTGCTTGAGATCGCCGCCGCAGACCGACCCGTCGTGGTGCGCTCCGCGGACCAGGGCAGCTTCACCACCCTGGTCATGCCGGTCCCCCTGCACACCTCCGGCTGATCCTCCGTCAACACCGCACCCTCATCAACTCAGGAGAACCATGACCGACCCCGAGAACATCGTCGTGCAGCTGTGCGTCCAGGGCATGCAGGCCGAGACCGAAGGACAAGGCGACCGAGCCCGGGACCTGTTCCTGCGAGCTTGGGAAGCGGCCGAGGACGACTACGACGCCTGCATCGCCGCGCACTACCTCGCCCGGCACCAGCCCACGCCGCAGGAGACCCTGCACTGGAACCAGGAGTGCCTGAACCGAGCCGACAAGGTCGGCGACGACCGCGTCCGCGGCTTCTACGCCTCCCTCCACGGCAACATGGCCCGAGCCCACCGGGACCTGGGCCAGATCGACCAGGCCCGCGAACACTTCGAGTCCGCCGCCAAGCACATCGACGACGTCCCCGCCGGCCCCCACCAGCAATGGCTCCGCTACCGCATCGCCGCAGGACTGCGTGCCACCACTCCGGCCGCACCACAGCAGCACGAAGACCCGGTCGGCGAACTCCTCACCAGGCTCTGCGCACGCACGGACCTCGAAGCCCTGAGTCTGCTGCTGCCCCCGTACATGGGCAGCCTCGGCACAGCCGACGACGAGGAACGCATCACCACCGCCCTGCGCATGCTCCACGCCGAGCGTCGCCTTCCCGACGAAGAGCAGACCACCCTCAGCCACGCGATCAACGTCCGGTCCGCGGCGTGAACGCCCCCGCCCCTCGGTGACGCGCGCGTAGACCACCAGCCGCCTTCCTGGGCGCCGACGAACCTTCAACGATCACGATGACCCGCCGACCTGACGGTCGGCGGGCCGCTGCCGCGTCCCGCCCCATCCCGTTCCCCGAGGACCCCGAGGAGCCCGCCGACGTGGCACCGCTGTGCCGCGCCTTCCTGCGCGGAGTGTGCGTCGAAGCCGGCAGGATCTTGGTCCGGGAGGCGTGGAGGATGATCACCGTGAAGTGACGCCCGCCGTCCAGGCCGCACCCGCGCCCGAGGGAGCGGCCGGCACGGGAAGCCGGGCGAACCTGTGGAGCCGGACGCCGGTCAAGAGCGGGACGACGGGGCGGGTGGGGCCGGGCGGAGCGGCGTGGTTGCTGCCGCCTGCGCGCCTGCGGCGCGTCACGGCCGCTCACTCGGCGGCTTTCCCCCCGGCACCGCCGCGGGCGGCCGCCGACGGGGTGCGCGACCGCAGGCGCTCGCCCTGCGGTCCGAACACGACCAGGTACTCGACCGGGCCGCCAGGGCCTGCGTTGGCCGTTCCGTGCGGGGTCCGGGTGTCGAACTCGGCGACCTCCCCGGGGGTCAGAACGAGGTCCTGGCCGGCGAGCGCGAGCCACAGCCGCCCGTACAGGACGCACAGCCACTCGTAGCCGTCGTGTGAGACCTGGCGGGGCCGCGTCGCCGGGCCGTCGAGGGCGGGCAGGACGTGCTTGTGGACGTGCAGGCCGCCGACGTACCGGGTCAGCGGCAGCACCGCCTTGGCGTCGCCGAAGCTCAGCGGCGCTCTGACCTGCGGCTCGGCGGCGGGGGTGGGCGTCCGGCCGGCCAGTTCGTCCAGGGAGGCGCCGTACTCCTCGGACAGGCGCAGCAGCACGTCCAGCGTGGGACTGCGCCGGCCGGTCTCGATCCGGGACAGCGTGCTGGTGGAGATGCCGGTGGCGCGGCCGACGGCGGCGAGTGTCGCGCCGCGGCGTTCGCGCGCGGCCCGCAGCCGGGGCCCCATCCCGGTCGGCGCGCTGCCTGCGTCGTCGGCTGCCACCTTCGCCCTCCTTCGCCTCGCCCCGCCCTGTTCTGCGAGTTTGCCAGATCGGCAACGGTCGTCGCGCCGAGCGGGTGCCGCGCCGCAGGATCGACGGGTCACCGCCTCCACCGCGAACCGAGGAGAAGCCATGCAGCCCGAACCGACCGCCGAGTCCCGCCACCGCACCGTCCGGACCCCGGCCGGGCGCCTGCACCTGGTCGAGCAGGGCACCGGCCCGCTCGTCCTGCTCGTGCACGGCTTCCCCGAGTCCTGGTACTCCTGGCGCCACCAACTCCCGGCCCTGGCCGCGGCCGGCTACCGGGCGGTGGCGATCGACGTGCGCGGCTACGGCCGCTCCTCCAGGCCGGAGGCCGCCGACGCCTACCGGATGCTCGACCTGGTGGAGGACAACGCCGCCGTCGTCCGCGCCCTCGGCGAGGAATCGGCGGTGGTCGTCGGCCACGACTGGGGCTCCACCATCGCCGCCGCCTCCGCCCTGCTCCGCCCCGAGGTCTTCCGGGCCGTCGGCCTGCTGAGCGTGCCCTACGCACCGCCCGGCGGCCCCCGCCCCACCGAGGTCTTCAGCCGCGTCGGGGGGCCCGGCCAGGAGTTCTACGTCTCCTACTTCCAGGAGCCCGGCCGCGCCGAGGCGGAGATCGAACCCGACGTCCGGGGCTGGCTCGCGGGCTTCTACGCGGCCCTGTCCGCCGACACCATGCCCGCACCGCACGAAGCCGACCCGCACTTCGTCACCCCCGGGGGCCGACTGCGCGACCGCTTCCCCGCGGACGTCCTCCCGGCCTGGCTGAGTGAAGGTGAACTCGACTTCTACGCTGCGGAGTTCGAGCGCACGGGGTTCACCGGCGCACTCAATCGCTACCGGAACATGGACCGGGACTGGGAGGACCTCGCCCCGTACCGCGGGGCCCCGATCAGGCAGCCGTCCCTGTTCATCGGCGGGACCCTGGACGCCTCCACCACCTGGATGTCCGACGCCGTCGACGCCCACCCCGCGACCCTTCCCGGGCTGACCGCCTCCCACCTCCTGGACGGCTGCGGCCACTGGATCCAGCAGGAGCGCCCCGACGAGGTCAACCGGCTGCTGACCGACTGGCTCGCCACCCTCCGGGGCTGAACCGGCGGGCCGGCGGACCGGCGGACCGGCGGGCAGGCGGGCCAGCAGGCAGGCGGGCGCCCGGTGCTCCGGCTCCCTCCCGCAGGCGGGGCGGGGCCGGTTCAGCGGAGCAGCAGGTCGCGGATCGCCCCCGCGACCTCGTCGGGCGCCTCCTCCGCCATGAAGTGGCCGGCCCGGGTCAGCCGGTGCTCCAGGTCCGGGGCCCAGGCCCGCCACACCCCGGCGGCGTCGTAGCCCAGCCGGGCGCCCCAGTCCTGCTGGATCACCGTCACGGGCATCGCCAGCTGCGACCCGGCGTCCAGGTCCGCCCGGTCGTGGGTGACGTCGATGCCCGCCGAGGCCCGGTAGTCCGCGACGATCGACGGCACCGCCGCACCGCTCGCCCGCAGGTACTCGGCGCGCACCTCCGGCGGCAGCGCGGCCGGGTCGTTCGCCCAGGCGTCGAGGAACGAGCCGAAGAACGCGTCCGCGCTGTTGGCGATCATCGTCTCCGGCAGCCCGGGCGGCTGCGCCATCAGGAAGAGGTGGTAGCCGACCGCCGCCGGGACGCCGTGCAGCACGTCCCACATGTCCAGTGTCGGCACGACGTCGAGAATACCCAGGTGGGTGATCGTCTCCGGGTGGTCCAGGCCGGCCCGGAAGGCGACCAGGGCGCCCCGGTCGTGGCCGACCAGGGCGAAGCGCTCGTGGCCGAGCGCCGCCGCCAGGGCGACCACGTCCGCGGCCATGGCGCGCTTGGCGTACACCTCGGGGCCGGTGGCGGCCGGCTTGTCGCTGGCGCCGTAGCCGCGCAGGTCGGGACAGATCACCGTGTACCGGTCGGCGAGCCGCCCGGCGACGTGCCGCCACATCAGGTGGGTCTGCGGGAAGCCGTGCAGCAGCACGACGGGGCTGCCGCTGCCGCCGACGGCGGCAGCCAGCTCCACTCCGTCCGTGCCGGGCAGGCGGACGTGGTCGAAGCCGGGGATGGCGAGCGTCACGAGAAGCCCCTTCCTGGGGTCGGTGGACCGGGAGGGCCCCGGTCCGGGGGGTTGGTGCGACCAGCGTGGACGACGGCGATCAGCAGCCGATCAGTGCGCTTCGACGCCACGGGGCCCGGACCCGGAAGATGGGGGCATGCGAATCGACGTGCTCGGCGCCGTACGGGCCCTCCACGACGACGGCACGCCCGTCGACCTGGGCGGACCGCGCCACCGCGAGGTGCTCGCCCGGCTCGTCGCCGCCGAGGGACGGATGGTCGCCACCGACACCCTCGTGGACGACCTGTGGGCCGAGCCGCCGGTGCGCGCCATCGGGGCGCTGCGCACCTTCGTCGCCGCGCTGCGCCGCGCCGTCGAACCCGAGCGGCCGCCCCGCACCCCGCCGCACGTCCTGGTCACCGAGGGCCCCGGCTACGCCCTGCGCCTGCCGCGCGAGGACGTGGACGTCCACCGGTTCGAGGACGCCCTGGCGCGCGCCCGGCGCACCCCCGACGCGCTGGCCGACCTCGACGCGGCCCTCGCGGCCTGGCGCGGCCCGGCCTACGCCGACGTGGCCGCCTCCGCATGGGCCCGGCGCGAGCGGACCAGGCTGGAGGAGCTCCGCCTGGAGGCGACGGAACTGCGCGCCCGTCTCCTGCTCGACGCGGGCTCGGGGGCCGACCTCGTCGCCGAACTCGGTTCCCACGTCGCCGAGCACCCGTGGCGCGAACCGGCCTGGGGGCTGCTGGCCCGCGCCCTGCACCGGGCGGGCCGCCAGGCGGACGCGCTGGCCACCCTGCGCCGCGCCCGCGCCATGCTCGCGGACCAGCTCGGGCTGGACCCCGGGGCCGAGCTCCGGCGTCTGGAGACCGACATCCTCCGCGGCATCCCGACACCCCCGCCCCCGACACCCCCGCCCCCGGCGCCCGGGTGGACCGGCGGCCTGCGGCTCGGCCCGCGCACCACCGTGGAGCTGGCCCGCACCCTGGCCCTGGCCGGCGGCGACGCCCTGGCCCACTCGCGGCGCGACCGCCTCGCCGCCGTCCGGGCGGCGGAGCGCACCGGGGACACCACCCTGACCGCCCGCGTCATCGGCGCCTACGACGTGCCCGCCCTCTGGAGCCGGGCGGACGACCCGGAGCAGTCCCGTGCCGTCGTCGAAGCGGCCGAACGCACGCTCGCCGCGCTCGGCCCCGACGGCCCCGCCGAACTGCGTGCCCGTCTGCTGGCCACCGTCGCGGTCGAGAGCCGCAGCGCCGACCTCCCGGACGGCGCCCTGGAGCACGCCGGACGGGCGGCGCGCGAAGCGGAGGCGCTGGCCCGGGAGCTGGGCGACCCCGCCCTGCTGGTGTTCGCCCTCAACGGCGTCTTCCTCCAGTCCTTCACCCGGCCCGGGCTGGCGGCCGCCCGGGACGCGATCGGCGCCGAGATCCTCGACCTGGCCACCCGGCACGACCTGCCGAACTTCGCCGTGCTGGGCCGGCTCGTCCGCCTGCAGTCCGCCTCCGCCCTCGGCGACCTCGACGCCGCCACCGCGCACGCCGCGGCCGCCGAGGAGCTCGCCGCCGCCACCGAGGCCTCCCTCGTCCCCGTCCTCACCGCCTGGTTCCGGGCCCGGGCCACGGCCGCCCGCAGCACCGAACCCGGCGGACCGACCGCCGCCACCGCCGCGGCCCACTACCGCGCCGCCGAGGACGCCCTCGCCGCGACGGCCGGCATGCCGGGACTCCACCGCGGCCTGTTCGCCCTCGCCCTGCTGGGCCTGCGCCTCCTGCACGGCCGGCCCGCACCCACCGACCCCGCCCTCGACTGGGGCCCCTACCGCCCCTGGACGGAGCCACTGGTGCTGCTCGCCCACCGCCGGACCGAGGAAGCCCGCACCGCCCTCACCACGGCACCCGAACCGCCCCGCGACCACCTTCAGGAGGCGCTCTGGTGCCTGACCGCCCGCGCCGCCGCCCGCCTCGGCGAACACCGGACCGCCGCCCGCGCCGCGACGGCCCTGCGCCCGGCCCGGACCGAACACGCCGGCGCGGCCAGCGGGCTGCTGACCCTGGGGCCGGTGGCCCGCTACCTGGCGGAGGCCGAGGCTTGCGCCGGCGGACGGTGACCGCCGGCGGACGGACACGGTGGCGTGGTCGTGGCGTTCTGCTCAACGCTCAACGCCGGACCACCACGACGACGCCGTCGTCACCGCCCGGGCCCGAGGACAGGGCCACCCCGTGGCCGACGGAGGGGCAAGGGCCCAGGACGACCACTGAGGGAGGCCGACGTCCCTCCGGGGAGCGGGTCCGCACAGGCGCCCCCGGGCGACCCGGAGCCTACGGGGGTGTCCCCTTCGTCCGGGTCCACCGTCCCGGCCGGTGAGGCGTCAGTCTGCGGGCGGGAGGTTCCCACCCGCGGTGACCACGCCTGTCTCATAGGCGATGACGACCATCTGGGCCCGGTCATGGGCGTGGAGCTTGGCCAGCAGCCGCCGGACATGGGTCTTGACGGTCGCGATGCTCAGCCCCAGATGCTCGGCGATCGCGCGGTTGGGAAGCCCCCGGGCCACCAAGCGGAGAACCTCCCGTTCGCGTGGGGTCACGCCCGCGAGCTCCCGCGCGAGTGGCGGGCGCGGCTCGTGGCGTCCGGCGAACTCGCGGATCAGCCGACGGGTCACCGCGGGCGCGAGCAGGGCGTCACCGGAGGCGACCACCCGCAAGGCCGTCAGCAGGTCGGCGGGAAGGATGTCCTTCAGAAGGAATCCGCTGGCTCCGCCGCGGAGTGCCGCGTACACGTACTCGTCCAGATCGAACGTGGTGAGGACCAGCACCCGGGTGCCGGCGGCGTCCGGGTGCGCGCAGATGCGCCGGGTGGCCTCCAGACCGTCCATGCCCGGCATGCGGATGTCCATCAGCACGACGTCGGGCCGCAGCCGCAGGGCGAGTTCGACGGCCTGCTGCCCGCTGACGGCCTCGCCCGCGACGGTGAGGTCCGGCACGCTCTCGATGAGCAGGCGGAAGCCCTCCCGCAACAGCGCTTGGTCATCGGCGACGAGCACCCGGACCGGCCGGTTCACCGGGCTGTCTCCGATCCGCAGGGCAGCCGCGCATGCACCCGGAATCCGCCCGTCGCCAGGGGGCCCGCGGAGAGGGTCCCGCCGCACATGGCCGCCCGCTCCCGCATCCCGACGATTCCGTGCCCGCCGCCAGGACGCCGGGCCGGGAGCCGGGCCGGGGGCCGGGACGGGGGCCGGGACGGCGCGTCGTTGACGACCTCGATCTCGACCGCCTCGGGGCCCGTCCGGGTCAGGTTCACCCGGCAGTCCGCCGATCCCGCGTGCCTGACGACATTGGTGAGGGCTTCCTGAACGATCCGGTAGACCGCCAGTTCCACACCCGGGGGGAGCGGTGGACGCGGGTCGACGGACAGCTCCACGCGCGGGCCCGCACCGTCCACCAGCGCGGGCAGGTCCGCCAGACCGGGGGCGGCCCCCAACTCGGCTCCGTCGCCGGGTGATCGCAGAACGCCGAGCATGCGGCGCATCTCGGTGAGCGCCGTCCGGCCCGCCGTCCCGACCAGTGCGAGGGTCCGCCCGGCCTCCTGCGGGTCGGTGGGGGCCACCGCGCAGGCCACCTCGGCCCGTACCGTGATGACCGTCAGGTGATGGGCCACCACGTCGTGGAGCTCGCGGGCGATCCGCAGGCGCTCGTCCGTCACGGCCTGCCGGGCGGCGAGTTCCGCGTACGACCGCTGCTCCCTCAGCGCGGTCCCCACCAGCCAGGGCAGGGTCATCATCAAGGACGCGAAGACGGCCCCCCACGCGACCCCGGAGGCCGGCACCGGTCGCGGTACGAGGGCCATGGCCGCCGCGACGGCGCCCAGCGAGCAGCCGAGCGCCGTCGCGGACCGGCGCCGCGGTTCGCGCGCCGCCACCGTGTACAGGGCGGCCGCGACGGGGACCCAGGACTCCTCCCACCCGGTGAACGCCAGGGCGAGGACCGCTCCGGCCAGGACCGTGTACAGCACCCGGACCGGCCGTCTGCGCCGTACCGCGACCGGCAGCCAGACCACCACCGCCACGGCTCCCGCGCCCCAGCCACCGCTCCGCGTCTCGCTCGCGCCGAACGCCAGGGCGAGGAGCACGGCCGCGACCGTGTCCACGCCGTGCCACTGTCCGTCCCGCAGACGCCCGGCCACCAGAGGCCGTGACTCCCCTTCGCCCATGCCGGCCACGCTATCCAGGCGGGGGCCCGGGGCCGGTCAGCCCGGAGGACGTCATCTCGTGGGCTGAGTCATCCGTGCGGCTGATGCCCGGCGTACCCTCCTGGGCTGACACCGGGTTCCTCCCCGGGAGCGAAGCCGCCCGGCCCGTCGGACGGAACAGTGGAACCATGAACCGGAGAACACTGCTGTCCTCGTGCGCCGGACTGGCCGCCGCCGCCATGATCCCGGGTCCGCTCGCGCCGGTGGCCGTCGCGCGGCCGGGGCAGGAGGAACCCGTGCGGTTCCAGCTGCCCGCCCCGGACGGACCGTACCCGCTGGGTACGATCGCGCTGCACCTGGCCGACACCGCGCGGCCGGACCCCTGGGCGCCCTCCCGCCCCTGCCGTGAACTGATGATCAGCATCTGGTACCCCGCCCGCAGCCCCGCGGGCCGCCCCACCGTTCCCTGGATGCCTCCCGCCGCGGCCGACCGGTACCTGAGCCTTCTCCACCTGCCTCCCGGCCGGGTGCGACTGGGGGGCACCCACGGCCACGACGGTGCTCCCGTCGGCGGCCCACCGGGCCCCCTGCCCGTCGTGCTCTACTCTCCCGGCTCCGACGCGTCACGGTCGTTCGGCACCGGCATCGCGGAGGACCTCGCCAGTCACGGCTTCCTGGTGGTCACCGTCGACCACACCTACGACGCGGCGGCAGTCGCCTTCCCCGGCGGACGCGTCGAGACGAATCCGCTGGGCGGGATCAGCGACTACGCCAAGGCCCTCGCGGTCCGTACCGCCGACATCCGCTTCGTCCTGGACCGGCTCGCCGTCCTCGCCTCGGGTGGCCACCCCGGCGTCTGCCGCACCCCGCTGCCCCCAGGCATGCGCGGGGCGCCCGACCTGCGGCGCGTCGGGATGCTCGGCCACTCCCTGGGCGGGGCCACCACCGCCGCGACGATGCTCACCGACGGGCGGATCACGGCGGGAGCGAGCCTGGACGGGGGCGCGGCGGGCCCGGTGGTGGACGCCGGGCTCGACCGTCCGTTCCTGGTCGTGGACACCCTGGGCAAGGGCGGCATGGAGAGCAACCCCGCTCTGCGCGCGTTCTGGTCGCGTCTGCGCGGCTGGCGCCTGCATCTCACCCTACGGGGAGCCGCGCACCTGTCGTTCGGCGACGATGTGCTGATCCTTCCGCTGCTCGCCCCTCTCCTGGGCATGACACCGCCCGATCTGGAAATGGAGGTCGGAACGATTCCCGGGCACCGGGCCCAGGCGTTCCAACGCGCCTACCCGCGGGCCTTCTTCGACCTCCACCTCCGCGACCGGGGGCGGCTCCTCGACGGCCCCTCCCCCGACTTCCCCGAGGTCGACTACGCCCGGTGAACCCCTCGGCCCCGGTCCTGCCCGTCCGGGCCCCGGGGTACGGCCCACGGCTGCGCGGCGCGAGGCCCGCCACGGCCCGGCTGCCGCCGGCGCCCGCGCGTCGGCCCGACTCGCGCGGGGCGGAGCGCCGCGATCTGCGTCGAGGACACCCGTGTTCCGACGGCGGGTGGCGCCACCGGCCGCACAGCCGCCGACTTCGCGGACCGGGCGGCAGCCCCGGGCCGCTGGGAACGGGGACGATCCCGTTCCCAGCGGCCGTCCGCCCGCACGTGGACGGCCGGGGTCAGCCGGTGACGGCCGTGCGGCGGGTGCGGCGGGAGCGTGCCGACAGCCCGATCGCCACGACCGCGCCGAGGAGCAGGACCGCCACCGCGACCCCGGTGGCGTGGCCGACGGCGTCGGTGAAAGCGGCGCGCGGGTCGCGGACGCGGGTGAGGCGCTCCGCGAAGCCCGAGGTGATCAGCGTGCCGAGGATGCTGGTGCCGAGGACGGCGCCGATCTGGCGGGCGGCGTTGACCGTGCCGCCCGCCTCCCCCTCGCGGCCGTGCGGGACGTGGCTGACGGCGAGCGCGGTGGAGGGGGCGTTGGCGAGGCCGCAGCCGAGGCCGAACAGGACGAAGGCGGCGGCGTACCCGGTGAACGCGGTGTCCGGTTCGATCCGGGCGAACAGTGCGGCCCCGGCTGCGGCCAGCAGGAGGCCCGCCGCGATCAGGACCCGCGGGCCCAGCCGGCGCACGGCCATCCCGGCCAGCACCGAGGCCGCGATGAACGCCCCGAATTCCGCGAGGAGTTGGACCCCCACTTGGAGGGCGGTCAGCCCCCGTACCCGCTCCAGCCACATGACCTGGAGGAGGGAGAGGCCGACGAAGCCGAACAGGACGGCCCCGGCCAGCAGGAGGGAGGCGCTGTAGGAGGGGTCGCGCATCAGCCGAAGGTCGACCATGGGGGCGCCGTGGCGCAGTTCGACGGCGATGAAGGCGGCCAGCAGGAGGACGGCCGCCGCAGCGGCGGCCACGGCCCGTGCGGAGCCGTAGCCGTGGTGGCCGCCGTCGATCAACCAGAAGACCAGCAAGGCGAGTCCGGCGGCGGCGGTGGCCTGTCCTGCCAGGTCCAGGCGCCGGGCGGCCGGGTTGCGGGACTCGGGGACGCGGACCAGCGCGACCGCCGCGGCGAGGCCGGCCATCACGATGTTCAGCCAGAACGCCGTGTGCCAGGTCCACCAGCGCAGCGCGAGGCCCGCGACCAGGGGTCCGACGGCCAGGCCCAGCCCGGAGGCGGCCGCCCACGCGGAGATCGCCCCGGCGCGGCGGCGCGGATCGCGCACGGCGTGGGTGATCAGCGCGAGCGAGCTGGGGGTGATCAGGGCGCCGCCCAGGCCGGCGACCGCCTGGCCGATGAGAACGGCGGCGAGGTCACCGGCCAGCGCGAGGACCAGACCGCCCGCGGCCATCGCCGCCGCTCCGGCGAGGAAGACGCGCCGGCGCCCCCACCGGTCGGCCAGCGCTCCCCCGCCCAGGACGCAGGAGGCCACCACCAGGGTGTACATGCTCGGCACCCAGACCATGTCGGCGGGCTCGACACGCAGTCCGGCCTGAACGGCGCCGAGCGTGCCGATGGTCTCGGTGGTCTGGAGGAACACCGTGAACAGCCCCAGGCAGGCGGCGACGAGGACCGGCCAGGGGCGGCTGTCGCGGGCGTCGCCGCGTTCCGCGGGCACCGCCCGGTCGGACGCCTCGCCGATGGCACCCGTGGCGGTGGATGGTGAAGCCCTCATGCGGCCTCCTCGTTCGATCGGCCCCACGGAGCGCCCGGGCCGCAGAGTTTGAAAACAGGACGGACTCACTATAGGGGTGTGAGTTTGAAAAACAAACCATCAAGCCGCCGAGCGGAACGGCCGGCTCGGGAGCCGTCGGCACCGCCGGTGAACGGATGCCGCCGGGGGGTCGGGGAGTCCGTCGCCGTCGGGACTCCCCCGGCCCGGCCCCATGGCGTCAGCCCGGGGCCCGACCGCGGGAGCCCCGTCGGAGCGCACCTCCGACGGGGCTCCCGGCCGGGACGGCGGAGGGCCGGCCGGCGGGGTGCGCCGGCCGGCCCTCGCGGTGACGCCGGCTCAGTTCTTCTGCCGGGTGAGGTCGTAGACCGTCCCGGTGTCCACGGTGATCTTCTGGTAGTGCTCCTCGACCCACGCCCACATGATGAAGTCGGCGACCACGAGGAAGTACGCCGGGAACCCCATCTGG
>NZ_JBHYUU010000037.1:0-52705 GCF_042749955.1 Kitasatospora sp. NPDC059462
GCTGCGGGCCGCTGCCGCCGCCGCGGCCTGTAATGGGGCCTGTTGCCTCCCAGCCGGGAACGGGGCCCATGCACGAGATGTCGATCGCGACGGCCGTCGTCGAACAGGTGGACGCCGCGGCGCGCCGGCACGGGGCCCGGGCGGTCGTGCGGGTGCGTCTGCAGATCGGCGAACTGGCCGGGGTGGTGCCCGCGGCCCTCGGCTTCTGCTTCGAACTGGCCTGCGCCGGAACGCTGGTGGCGGGCGCCGTGCTGGAGACCGAGGCGGTGGCGGGGCGGGCCAGGTGCGTGCCGTGCGCGGCCGAGTGGGCCGTCGGCATGCCGCCCGACCTGGGCTGCCCGCACTGCGCCGGCGGCCGGGTCGAACTGCTGGCGGGCCGCGAACTGCAGATCCTCGGCGTGGAGTGGGCCGCACGCCCGCCGGGCGCCGGTACCGGTGCCGGACAGGAAGGCTGAAACCCATGTGTCGCACGGTGGAACTCCGGCAGGCGGTCCTCGCCCGCAACGACGAGGGCGCCCGTGAACTGCGCGCCCGGCTGCTCGCCCGGGGCACCGTCGTGGTGAACCTGCTCTCCAGCCCGGGCAGCGGGAAGACGGCACTGCTGGAGGCCGAACTCGCGCTGGCCCGCGAGCGCGGGATCGCGGTCGCGGCGCTCACCGCCGACCTCGCGACGGAGAACGACGCGCTGCGGCTGGCCCGTTCGGGCGTGCCGGTGAAGCAGGTGCTCACCGACGGGCTGTGCCACCTGGAGACCGAGATGCTCACCGCGCAGCTGGCCGGCTGGCTGCCGCGGGACACCAGGCTGCTGTTCGTGGAGAACGTCGGCAACCTGGTCTGCCCGGCCTCCTACGACCTCGGCGAGTCGCTGCGGGTGGTGCTCGCCTCGGTCACCGAGGGGGAGGACAAGCCGCTCAAGTACCCGACCGCCTTCGGCCTGGCCAACCTGGTGCTGGTGACCAAGGCCGACCTCGCGGCGGCGGTGGAGTTCGACGAGGCCGCGTTCCTGGCCGCCGTCGCCCGGGTCAACCCGGGGGTGGAGGTGGTCCGCACCTCGGCCCGCACCGGGCAGGGGACGGGGACGCTGCTGGAGCGGGCCTGCGCGGTGCTGGACGGCGCGCCGGTCCACCGGCCGGTGATGGCGGGCGCGCCGCAGCACGGGCACGGGCACGGGCACACGCACGGCCACTCCCACGGGCACGAGCACGAGCACGGGCACGGGCCCACGCACGCGGGCGCGGCGGCGGAGCGGTCGTGACGGTACGGCGCCGGGTGGCCGTCAGCGGGGTCGTCCAGGGCGTCGGCTTCCGGCCCTTCGTCTTCGCCCTCGCCACCGAGCTGGGCCTCGCCGGCACCGTCACCAACACCGGCGAGGGCGTACTGGCCGAGGTCGAGGGCGGGCCGGAGGCGGTCGAGGCGTTCTGCCGCCGGATCGCCGGGGACGCGCCGCCGCTCGCCCTGGTCGCCGCCGTGGAGCACGCGCCGCTCACCCCCACCGGCGCCCGCGGCTTCGCCATCACGCCGTCCCGCGCCGGCGGCCCGCGCCGGACCCTGGTGCCGCCGGACACCGCCACCTGCGCCGACTGCCTCGCCGAACTCGCCGACCCGGCCGACCGCCGCCACCGCCACCCGTTCATCAGCTGCACCAACTGCGGACCGCGCCACACCATCGTCACCGGGCTGCCCTACGACCGCGCCAACACCACCATGGCCGGCTTCCCGCTCTGCCCGGACTGCACCCGGGAGTACACCGACCCCGCCGACCGGCGCTTCCACGCCCAGCCGCTCTGCTGCCACGCCTGCGGGCCCCGGCTCGCCCTCACCGTCCCCGGCCGGCCCGCCGTCGAGCGCGAGGCCGCCCTCGACGGGGCCCGCCGGCTGCTGCGCGAGGGAGCGGTCCTCGCCGTCAAGGGCCTCGGCGGCTACCACCTGGCGTGCGACGCCCGCAACGCGCCGAGCGTCACCCGGCTGCGCCGGCGCAAGCGCCGCGGCGCCAAGCCCTTCGCGCTGATGGCCCGCGACCTCACGGAGCTCGCCGCGCTCGTCCGGCTCGGCCCGGTCGAGGAGGAACTGCTCACCGGCCCGGCCCGGCCGATCGTGCTGCTGCGCCGCCCGGGCCCGGCCGCGGACGGGCTCGACGCGGTGGCGCCCGGCAGCCCCGACCTCGGGGTGATGCTGCCGTACACCCCGCTGCACCACCTGCTGCTCGCCCCGCCCGGCCCCGGGCTGCTGGTGATGACCAGCGCCAACCTGTCCGGCGAGCCCATCGTGACCGACGACGCCGAGGCCCTCGCCCGGCTCGCCCCGCTGGTCGACGCCTGGCTGACGCACGACCGGGCCATCCACGTCCCCTGCGAGGACTCGGTGGTCCGGGTCGTCGACGGGGAGCAGCTGCCGCTGCGGCGCTCGCGCGGCCACGCGCCGCTGCCGCTGCCGCTGCCCGTGCCGGTCCGGCCCGCGCTGGCGGCCGGCGGGGACCTCAAGAACACCTTCGCGCTGGCGGACGGCGGCTACGCCTGGCTGTCCGGGCACATCGGCGACATGGACGACCTCGCCACCCTCGGCGCCTTCGACCGCGCGGTGGCGCAGCTGGCGGCCGTCACCGCCGTGCGGCCCGAGGTGCTGGTGGTGGACCGCCACCCCGGCTACCGCTCCGCCCGGCACGCCCGGCGCACCCACCCGACGGCGCAGCCGCGGACGGTGCAGCACCACCACGCGCACATCGCCTCGGTCATGGCGGAGCACGGTCTCGACGGCCGCCGCCCGGTCATCGGCGTCGCCTTCGACGGCACCGGCTACGGCGACGACGGCGCGGTCTGGGGCGGCGAGGTGCTGCTCGCCGACTACGACGGCTTCCGGCGGTTCGGGCACCTCGGGTACGTGCCGCTGCCCGGCGGCGACGCGGCGGTGCGCCGCCCCTACCGGATGGCGCTCGCCCATCTGTGGGCCGCCGGTCTGCCCTGGACCGCCTCGCTGCCCGCCGTCCGGGCCTGCCCTGACGGCGAACGTGCCGTACTGGAGCGGCAGTTGACCCGCTCGCTGAACTGCGTGCCGACCTCCAGCATGGGCCGGCTGTTCGACGCGGTCTCCTCGCTGGCCGGGGTCTGCCAGCTGGCCGGCTACGAGGCGCAGGCGGCGGTCGAACTGGAGGCGGCGGCGCTGGAGCACGGCCCGGCCGACGGCTACGCCTTCGCGCTGCGCCCGGAGGGCGGCGTCCTGGTCGGCGACCCCGGACCGGTGCTGGCGGGAGTGGTCGCCGACCTCGCCGCCGGCGCGCCGGCAGGCCTGGTCGCCGCCCGCTTCCACGCCGCGGTGGCCGGCCTCGTCCGCGCGTTGTGCCGGGCCGCCCGCGAGCGCTGCGGACTGGAGACGGTCGCGCTGAGCGGCGGGGTGTTCGCCAACGCGCTGCTCTCCGCCGACTGCGGGCGTGGCCTGCGGGCCGACGGCTTCACCGTGCTGCGCCATCGCCGGGTGCCCCCCAATGACGGCGGACTGGCGCTCGGCCAGCTGATGGTGGCCGCCCGGGCCGGCGGCCCGGGCGCCGGTTGAGAGGAGAGGGCGGATGTGTCTGGCGGTGCCCGGCAGGGTGATGGAGATCGCGGAGCGGGACGGCACGCGGATGGCGGTCGTCGACTTCGGCGGCGTCGTCAAGGACGTCTGCCTGGAGTACCTCCCCGATCTGGCGGTGGGTGAGTACGCCATCGTGCACGTGGGGTTCGCCCTGCAGCGGCTGGACGAGGAGTCGGCCCGGCGGACCCTCGACCTGTTCGCCGAACTCGGGCTGTTGCAGGAGGAGTTCGGGGACCCGTGGGAGGCGGCGGCCGGGCCGGCCGGAACGGAGGAGCGGAGTTGAGGTACCTGGAGGAGTTCCAGAACCCGGAGCTGGCGGGCGGGCTGCTCGCCGACATCCGGGCCGCGGTGACCAGGCCGTGGGCGCTGATGGAGGTGTGTGGCGGGCAGACGCACAGCATCATTCGGCACGGGATCGACCAACTGCTTCCCGAGGGTGTCGAGTTGATCCACGGCCCGGGCTGTCCGGTCTGTGTGACCCCGCTGGAGGTGATCGACCGGGCACTGGCGATCGCCTCCCGGCCCGGGGTGATCTTCTGCTCCTTCGGCGACATGCTGCGGGTGCCGGGCACCGACCGCGACCTGTTCCGGGTCCGCGGCGAGGGCGGTGACGTCCGGGTGGTCTACTCGCCGCTGGACGCGCTGCGGATCGCCCGGGAGAACCCGGACCGCGAGGTGGTGTTCTTCGGC
Source organism: Kitasatospora sp. NPDC059462 (assembly GCF_042749955.1). Taxonomy (NCBI): domain Bacteria; kingdom Bacillati; phylum Actinomycetota; class Actinomycetes; order Kitasatosporales; family Streptomycetaceae; genus Kitasatospora; species Kitasatospora sp. NPDC059462. The sequence goes on from NZ_JBHYUU010000037.1 coordinate 4,258, forward strand.
ATCGGCTTCGAGACCACCGCGCCGCCCAACGCGATGGCCGTCCACCAGGCCAGGAAGCAGGGCGTGCGCAACTTCAGCATGCTGGTCTCGCACGTCCGGGTGCCCCCGGCCGTCGAGGCCATCATGAATGCGCCGGACTGCCGGGTGCAGGCCTTCCTCGCGGCCGGGCACGTGTGCAGCGTGATGGGTGTCGAGGAGTACCCGGAGCTGGCCGAGCGCCATCGGGTGCCGATCGTGGTCACCGGCTTCGAACCGCTGGACATCCTGGAGGGGATCCGGCGCACCGTACGGCAGTTGGAGCGCGGCGAGCACACCGTCGACAACGCGTACCCGCGGGCCGTCCGGCCGGAGGGCAACCCGGCGGCCCGGGCGATGCTGGCGGACGTCTTCGAGGTGACCGACCGGGCCTGGCGGGGGATCGGGGTCATCCCGGGCAGCGGCTGGCGGCTCTCGCCGCGCTACCGCGACCACGACGCCGAGCACCGCTTCGACGTCACGGGGATCACCACCCGCGAGCCCGCGGCCTGCCGCAGCGGCGAGGTGCTCCAGGGGCTGCTCAAGCCCGACCGGTGCGAGGCGTTCGGCACCGTCTGCACCCCGCGCACCCCGCTGGGCGCCACCATGGTGTCCAGCGAGGGCGCCTGCGCCGCGTACTACCTCTACCGGCGGCTCGGCACGCCGGGCGTCCCCCGGGAGGCGAGCCCCGTTGGCTGACACCGTGACCCTGACCGGACCGGACCTCTCCGGCTGGAGCTGTCCGCTGCCGCTGCGCGACCACCCCCGGGTGGTGATGGGGCACGGAGGAGGCGGGGCGATGTCCGCCGAACTGGTGGCGGGCCTGTTCGCCCCGGCCTACGGCAACCGGACCCTCGCCGGCCTCGCGGACTCCGCCGTGCTGGAACTCGGCGGCGCCCGCCTCGCGTTCTCCACCGACTCCTACGTGGTGCGGCCGCTGTTCTTCCCCGGCGGCAGCATCGGCGACCTCGCCGTCAACGGCACGGTCAACGACCTCGCGATGAGCGGGGCGCGGCCCGCCTACCTCTCCTGCGGCTTCATCCTGGAGGAGGGGGTGGAGATGGCCGTGGTGGACCGCGTGGCGAAGGCCCTCGGCGCCGCCGCCCGGGCGGCCGGGGTGGAGGTGGTCACCGGCGACACCAAGGTGGTGGAGGCGGGCCGCGGCGACGGCGTCTACCTGAACACCGCCGGCATCGGGCTCGTCCCGGAGGGCGTGCGCATCGCGCCGCAGCGGGCGGTGCCGGGCGACGTGGTGATCGTCAGCGGGGACATCGGGCTGCACGGCGTCGCGATCATGAGCGTGCGCGAGGGCCTGGAGTTCGGGGTCACGGTCGAGAGCGACTGCGCCGCGCTCGGCGGCCTGGTCGGGGCGATGCTCGCCGTCACCCCGGACCTCCACGCGCTGCGCGACCCCACCCGGGGCGGGCTGGGCGCGGCCCTCAACGAGATCGCGACGGCGGCCGGCGTGGGCGTGGTGGTGAACGAGCGGGCCGTCCCGGTGCCGCCCGCAGTGGCCAACGCCTGCGCCGTGCTGGGCCTCGACCCGATGTACGTCGCCAACGAGGGCAAGCTGGTCGCCTTCGTGCCGCGCGAGGAGGCGGACGCGGTGCTCGCCGCCATGCGGGCGCACCCCCGGGGCACGGGCGCGGCGGTGATCGGCGCGTGTGTGGCCGACCACCCCGGCACGGTCGTCGCCCGGACGGCGTTCGGCGGCACCCGGGTGGTGGACCTGCCGATGGGCGAGCAGCTGCCGAGGATCTGCTAGCTCCCGGCGCGAGCGGGCCCCGGCGCGGTGGAACCTCCCGCGCCGGGGCCCCGCCCGTCCGGTCGCCCACGAACTCCCGCCGGGGTAGCGTCACTGATGGTCACCGGGCCGTCGCGGACCGCTTGCCCGGGACGGGGCGCGGGCGAGGTCCGCCGTGGCCCCGTCGTCCCGCCCGCCGACCCGACAGGAGCGTCCCACCGTGGCCGTACCCACCACCTTCGACCAGCGTGCCACCGACTTCGGCCTCCCGCTGGCCTACAACCTGGCGAAGGCCGCCGAGCTCGCCTACCAGGACGAGGCCACCATCGAGGCGCAGGCCCGCGCCTGGGGCTTCGACACCGTGCGCCACCACCGCACCCGCTTCACCCCGCCGTTCCCGCTCCAGGACACCCAGGCCTTCACGATGGCCGGCGAGCACATGATCGTCACCGCGTTCCGCGGCACCGAGCCCGCGCAGATCCGCGACTGGCTCACCGACAGCACCACGCCGCCCTGGCCCGGTCCCGCCCGCACCGGCTTCGTCCACTACGGCTTCGCCGAGGCCCTCGAATCCGTCTTCCCCGACGTCGCCAAGACCCTCGCCGAACTGCGCACCGACGGGCAGAGCGTCTGGTTCACCGGGCACAGCCTCGGCGGGGCGCTCGCGATGCTCACCGCCGCCCGGCTGAGCCTGGAGGACCCCCGGCTGCGGGCCGACGGCGTCTACACCTTCGGCCAGCCCCGCACCTGCGACCGCCTGCTGGCCGCCGCCTACGACCAGGGCCTCCAGGGCCGCACCCACCGCTTCGTCCACGCCAACGACATCGTGCCGCAGCTGCCCCCGGAGCCCGCCTTCACCCATGTGGAGACGCTGCACCACATCGACTCGGCGGGCCGGCTGCGCGAGCGGACCGGACTGGTGGGCGGCCTGGCCGACCGCGCCAAGGGGCTGGGCGCCGCCGCGTTCTCCCCGGACGGCGAGGGCATCCGCGACCACCTGATGCGCAACTACCTCGCCGCCCTGGAGAAGGCCCTCGCCTGACCGCGCCGCAGCGCCCGGCGCCCGACGCCCGACGTCCCGGCGCCCGGCGGAGGCACCGGGCCCCGCCGTGCGCCGGGTTCCGCCTACCGCTCGTGGAGCGCCCACGCGCTGCTGTCGACCTTCACCGAGCCGGGCAGCGCGATGAGTTCGGGCTTGAACAGCGGGGGAGCGCCCATCGCGGGCTCCCAGGTCGCCAGCTTCTCGTCCTGGGGGACCTCGATGTGCCGGCCGGCGGCGAGGTCGGAGACCACCCGGAGCAGCAGGCGCACCCCGAGCGGTGCCAGCTGGTCGCGCCACAGGCTCTGCGCGGTCGAGCCCGGGGGCACGAACAGGTGCTCCTGGGCGGCGAGCGGGCCGGCGTCGGTGCGCTCGGTGAGGTGGTAGACGCTCCCGCCGGTCACCTTGTCGCCGTCGCGGATCGTCCACCGGATCGCGTCCCGGCCGCGGTGCAGCGGCAGCAGACTGGGGTGGTAGCCGATCGTCGCGATGCCGGCCCGGGCGCGGGTCTGACGGCCGAGGAAGGCGTGCGAGTGCGCGGCGATGATGACGTCCACGCCGTCCGGGACGTGCCGCGCCCGCAGTTCGGCGGAGTCCGTCCACGGGATGTCCCGGTGGTAGGCCCAGGAGCGCAGGCGGTCCCAGCACATCGCGTCGCCCTCGTCGGACCTCCCCTTGCGCAGCCGGGGTGCGGCCGCCCCGGTGATCTTGTGCCCCTTGTCCAGCAGGGCCTCCGCGACCTGCACCGCGAACGCCCCCTGTCCCGAGATGTAGATGTTCACCGGTCCTCCTGCGGTCGCGGGTCGGGTGCCTTCAGTCCGGAGCGGTCGGGGTGGAACAGCACCGGCATGGTGGAGAACCCGGTCAGGAAGTTGGACCGGATCGGCAGGGCCTCGCCGTTCTGCTCGAAGCCGGTGGTGAAGTCCCGCAGCGCCGTGAGCAGTTCGGCGATCTCCACCTTCGCCAGGTACGAGCCGACGCAGAAGTGCGGGCCGTAGCCGAAGGCCAGGTGCTTGTTGGGGGTGCGGCCGAGGTCGAACACCCCGGGCCGGGCGAAGACCCGCTCGTCCCGGTTGCCGGAGGCGTGCCAGAGCGTCAGGATCTCGCCCGGGCGCAGCCGCACGCCGTGCAGTTCGGTCTCCCGCTCGACGCTGCGCCCGAAGTGCATCGTGGGCGAGGCCCAGCGCAGCACCTCCTCGACGGCGGTCCCGACGGCGACCTCGCCGCGCTTGAGCCGCTGCCACTGGTCCGGCCGGGCGGCGAGGGTGCGGACGCAGTCGATCATCGTCAGCCGGCTGGTCTCGTCGCCGCCGATGATCAGGCTGTAGCAGTTGAGCACGACGTCCTCGTCGGACAGCGGCACGCCGTCGACGGCGCTGTCGATCAGCATGCTGATCACGTCGTCGCCCGGGTTCTCGCGCCGTTCCTCGACGACGTCCATGAAGTACATCAGGATCTCGTTGCGGGCCATCTCGGAGTCGAGCTCGTCGACGGACTCGTCCTCGGCCGAGAGCGCGGTCCTGGTCAGGCCGAGCAGGTACTCCCGGTCCTGCTCGGGCACGCCGAGCAGGTTCGAGATCGTGGTCATCGGGATCCGGCTCGCGATCCGCTCCGCGAAGTCGCAGCCGCCCGACTCCACGGCCTCGCGGATCCACCGCCGAGTGTTCGCCCGCACGGTCAGCGCGACCTCGTCGAGCACCCGCGGGGACAGCACCCGCTGGAGGATCTTGCGCAGCTCCAGGTGCCGGGGTCCGTCGGTGATGGCCAGCATCCGGCCGGCGCCGGCGTCACCGCCCTCCAGCAGGGTGACGAGCACATTGCCGCGCTGGGACGTGAGGTTCACGTTGTCCCGGTAGGCGTTCATGATGTCCTCGTGGCGCGAGAGCACCCAGAAGCCGGGCCGCCCGTCGGCCGGCGGGTTCCAGTGCAGCGGGGCGGTGTCGCGCAGGGTGCGCCAGAAGCCGGTGAGGTCGTGGTCGGCGAAGGTGGCCGGGTCGCCCAGGTCCACCGTGTCCGGTGCCGGGGTGGTCACGGTCACCAGTCCGTCCGCCAGAAGCGGCGGGGCCGGAACGGGTAGGTGGGCAGCGGCACCCGGTGGCTGGCCTCCCCGCGGTGCAGGGCCTCGAAGTCCACCTGCCGGCCGCCCACCCAGGCGGCGGCCAGCTCGGACAGCGCCCGCGCGTGGGGAGCGGAGGGCACGATGCCCCGCTCCGTGCGGGTGAAGTCGTCGGGGCCCGGCTGCGGGGCGTCGGCGGTGCTGACGGCGGCCGGCCCGCCGGCGTCGCCGGACAGCGCCGCGAGCAGCTCCGCGCGGCTGCGGACCACCGCCGCCCACCGCCGGGCCATCACCTTGCGGCCGAGGTTGAGGCTGAAGCAGACGTCGTCCAGCCGGAGCCCGGGGTCGGCCTCCAGCCACGCCCGGAGCCGCTCGCGCTGACGGGCCAGCGCCTCGTCGTCCAGGGCGGAGAGGGTGGCCAGCCGCGGCCGGCCCGTCTCCTCGGGCGCCCGCGCGGCGGTGGCCGGCGCCTCCTCCAGCAGCAGGTGGGCGTTGTAGCCGCCGCCCCCGATCGAGGTGATCCCGGCGCGGCGGACGCCGGCCTCCGGCTCCCAGCCGGCCCCTTCGAGCTGCGGCACGAACGGGGTGCCCGGCAGGTCGAGGTCGGGGTTGACCTCGGTCAGGTTGATCGTCGCCGGCAGCGTCCGGTGGTACAGCGACAGCGCGGCCTTGATCGCGCCGAAGCCGCCCGACACCACGCCTCCGTGGCCCACGTTGCCCTTGACCCCGCCGATCGAGGTGGCGGCGGTCTGCTTGCCGAACGCCATGCTCGCCGCATGCACCTCCAGCTCGTCGGTGACCGGCATGCCGAGCCCGTTCGCCTCGTACATGGACACGGTGTCCGGGGTGACGCCGCCGACCTCCATGGCGCTCGCGATGCAGGCGCTCAGCCGCTCGGGCTGCGCCAGGCCGTAGGCCATCGCGCTGACCCCGTTGTTGTTGACGGCCGATCCCTTGACCACGGCGTAGATGTGGTCGCGGTCGGCGACGGCCCGGCCCAGCGGCTTCAGCAGCACGGTGACCACACCGCTGGACAGCGCGGTGCCGGTGCCGTTGGCGTCGAACGGGCGGCAGTGACCGTCCTTCGACAGGATGCGGTTCTCCTCCCACAGGTGGCCGCGGGGGTGCGGCAGCCGGACCATCGCGCCGCCGGCGATCGCCAGGTCGGTCTGGCCGAGCAGCAGCGACTGGCAGGCCAGGTGCACCGCGTAGTGGAAGCCCGCGCAGACGGCGGCGACGGTGACGGCCTCACCGGTCAGCCCCATGTAGTACAGCGCGTTGGAGGTCATGGTGTCCGGCGACCACGCCAGGCTGGCCTCGATCGCCTCGGGGCCGACCGACACGCGGTCCGGCGGGGAGCTGTAGAGCGCGGCGGTCTGCGGGTTGTTGGCGCCGTACATGCCGACCTCGGCCTTCAGCCGGTCGGGGTCGTAGCCGCCGTCCTCCAGCGTCTCCCAGGCGCTCTCCAGGTAGAGCCGGTTCTCCGGGGTCATCGCGGCGGCCATCCGGTCGCTGATGCCGAACACCGAGGGGTCGAACTGGTCGTAGGTGTCGAGCACGCCGCAGGCCCGGACGTAGAACGGGCTGTGGATCAGCGTCTCGTCGACATGGATGTCGTCCTTGGCCAGGAAGCTGATGGACTCCCGGCCGTGGACCAGGTTGTCCCAGAACTGCTCCTTGGTGCGGGCTCCGGGCGCCCGCAGGGACATGCCGATCACGGCCACGTCGCCCGGGTCGTACTCCTGCTCGGGGCTGTCGGTCATGGGAAGGCTCCTGCTTCGTCGTCGAGGGAAGGGTGGCTCAGCGGCCGGTGGCGCCACCGCGCCCGCGCAGCGCGGCACGGCGGGCGGTGGCACGAGCACGGGCGGACCGGACCACCTCGGGGGCTTCGCCGCTCTCGTCGTCGAGCCAGCGGGCGAGGGAGGCGATGTCGCGGAAGCTGAAGAGGTCGGGCACCCGCACGCGCCGCTCGAAGCGCCGGGTCATCAGCCGGGCGAGGCGGACCAGCAGCAGCGAGTCGCCGCCCAGGTCGTAGAAGGCGGACTGGACGTCGATGCCCGAGGGGTCGAGGTCGAGCAGCTGGCCCCAGATCTCCGCCAGGGCCACCTCGGTCGGCGTGCTCGCGGCCGTCAGCGGGGCGCCGGTGCCGGCCGGCGGCTCGGGCAGTGCGGAGCGGTCGAGCTTCCCGCCCGGCCCCAGCGGCAGGGCGGGAAGGAACACCAGCGTCGCGGGCACCATGTAGTCGGGCAGTTCGGCGGCGAGCCGCCCGGTGACGGCGCTCTGGAGCGCGGCGTCCAGCCGCGGGCCGTCCGGCGCGGCGCCCTCGCCCGCGGGCACCACGTAGCCGAGCAGCCGGTTGCCCCGGACGGCGGCGGCCGCCTCCCGCACCTCGGGGCAGGCGGTCAGCCGGGCCTCGACCTCCTCCAGCTCGATGCGGTAGCCGCGCAGTTTGACCTGGTGGTCGGTGCGGCCGAGGAAGCGCAGCTCGCCGGAGGGGGTGAACGCGACCAGGTCGCCGGTGCGGTACATCCGCGCGTCACCGCCGGCGAACGGGTCCGGCAGGAAGCGCTCGGCCGTGGTCTGCGGCCGGTTGACGTAGCCGTGCGCCACCTTGGGGCCGCCGAGGAAGAGCTCGCCGGGCTCACCGGCCGGGACCGGCTTCAGGTCGCCGTCCAGCACGTGGATCCGGTCGGCGGTCGTCGGCGGGCCGATCGTCGGCTCCTCGGTCCCGCCCTCGGGCACCGGGCCGAAGGAGCAGAACACGGTGCCCTCGGTGGGGCCGTAGGCGTTGTACACCCGCTCGGCGGTGGTCTCGCGGTAGGTCCGGTCCACCAGCTTGCGGCGCAGCGCCTCGCCGCCGAACACGACGGAGCGCACGTTCGGCGGCAGCGCCCCGGCGTCCAGCAGGCCGTTCATCACCGACGGCACGACGTTCAGATGGGTGATCCGGTCGGCGTACCGGCTCTCCGCCAGGTGCACGGCGCTCTCGACGAGCACCACGGTGCCGCCGCGGCAGAGCGCGTTGAAGATCTCCATCACGGACATGTCGAAGCACACCGAGCTCGCCGCCGCCACGCCGCTCAGGTCGCAGCCCTCCAGGGCGCGGTCCATCTCGGAGAGCATCGCCACGCAGCCGCCGTGGTGCACGGCCACGCCCTTGGGCCGGCCGGTGGAGCCGGAGGTGTAGATGATGTACGCGGTGTCCTCGGGCACGACCGCGGCGGGCTCGGCGCCGGGCTCGACGGTCACGGTGTCGCCCAGCACCACCACGGTCGGCCCCGGCGGGCAGGCGGCGCGGGAGGCGGGCGTGGTCAGCAGCAGCCCGGTCCCGCTGTCGCCGACCATGAAGCCCAGCCGGTCGGCGGGGTAGTTCGGGTCCAGCGGCAGGTAGCAGGACCCGGTGCGCAGGGCCGCCAGGACGGCGACCAGCAGGTCGGGGGTGCGCTCGACGCAGATGCCGACCGGCATGCCGGGGCCCGCGCCGACGGCGGTCAGCCGCTCGGCCAGCAGCCGGGAGCGCTCGTTCAGTTCGCCGTACGTCAGGACGCCGGCGTCGGAGCAGACGGCGGTCGCGTCGGGGTTCTTGACCGCTTGGGCGAGGAACTCGGAGTGCAGGGTCTCGGTCATTGGTCCGTCTCCTCGGGGAGGCCGGCCGGCGCCACGGCGCCGAGGGCCAGGTCGGGGTGGGCGATCGAGTCGAAGAGCACCGTGCGGAAGAGTGCGAGCAGCGCGGTGACGGTGTGCCGTTCCAGGTAGCCCGGCTTGAACTGGACGTGGCCGGCCACCCGGCCGTCGATGTCGGCCATCGAGATCTCCAGGTCGAACTTGGCGAGGTGACGGCGCACCTGGAGCGGTTCGAGCGGCAGCGCGCCGTCCGGCGACAGGGTGTCGCCGACGCCGTGGAAGAGCTTGACGGCGCGGGGGAAGGCGTCCGAGGACAGCCAGTTCACCACCACGTCGAACCACGGCGAACGGCCCTCGGCGCGCGGCGGCTTCAGCTGGGAGGCCAGCAGGTCGAGCGGGTAGTCCATGTGTTCCAGGAGGCCGAGCGAGAAGGCGTGCACCTCGCCCAGCAGCACCCGGAAGCTGCGGTCGGGGGCCGGGTTCGCCCGGACCAGCACGGTGTTGAGGTAGTAGCCGACGGCGGACTCCCAGCCGGGCTCGGAGCGCTGGGCGATCGCGGTGGCCAGCACCGCGTCCTCGGTGCCGACCGCGCGGTTGAGCGTGGCGAAGAACCCGGCCAGCACCACCGTGCTGACCGACACGCCCTCGCGCACCGCGAACTCCCGCAGCAGACGGGTCTCCTCGGCGCTCCAGCGGAACGCGAGGTCGCGGCCCTCGTAGGTGACGCCGGGCGGCCGCTCCTTGTCGGACAGGTCGAGCCGGGCGGGCGGGTCCTCCAGCTGCCGGGACCACCAGTCCAGCGCCGCCCCGGCCGCCGGACCCGCCAGCCACTCCCGCTCGCGGGCGACGAACTCGGTGTAGGGGGCGGCGGGTTCGCGCCCGGCCGGGTCGGCGCCCTGGTAGAACTCCTGGATCTCGCGGATCATCACCTCGGCCGAGGCCGCGTCCGAGGCGATGTGGTGGACGAGCACCAGCAGATAGTGGTCGGCCGGTTCCCGGGTCAGGAGGACGATCCGCACCAGTGGCCCGTTGTCCAGGTCGAGCGGTTCGTGGCCGCGGCGGGCGAGTTCCTCGCGGGCCTCCTCCGGGTCCAGGGCGGAGCCGTCGACCACGGTGAACTCGTACACCGGCTCGTCCAGCACCACCTGGTACGGGCGGCCGCCCGCCTCCACGAACAGCGTGCGCAGGGCGGGGTGGCGGTCCATGACGGCGCGGACCGCGTGTTCGAGGACCTTCTCGTCGACCGCGGCGCGGATCCGGGCGGTCACCATGAAGTTGTAGGGCACGGCGTCCGGCGCGACCATCTGCATGAACCAGAGCGAGGCCTGGCCGTGCGAGGCCGGGGCGAGCAGGAGCCCGGAACCCTCGGCGCGCAGCTGCTCCAGGGCCGGGGCGTCGGTGGCCTCCAGCAGCCCGCGCGCGTCGAGTTCCTCCACCAGCTCCTCGGCGTCCAGTTCGGACAGCTCGTCGAGGAAGCTCCGGTCCGGGACGGGCTCGTTCCGCAGGACCGGGACCGGGACCGGGACCGGGCCCGGGGCGGGGGTGGGGGGGGGGGGGGGGCCGGCGGGGGGGGCCCGGGGCGGGCGCGGCCGGTGCCCCGGTGGTGAGCCCGGTGAAGTGGGCGACCACCTCGGCGATGCTCCGGCCGTCCAGGAACACCACCGGCGACACCCGGTGCCCGAGCACCGACTGCATCCGGTTGACCAGCCGGATCGCCAGCATGGAGTCCAGACCGAAGTCCCGCAGCGCGGCGTCGGCCTCGAACCGTGCGACCGGTACGCCCAGCGCGTCGGCGAGTTCGGCGAGCACCACCTCCTCCACGGGGCGCCGCTGCGCCGTCGGCGCGGGAGCGGCCGACTCCGCCGCCGCGGCCACCGTCACGGCCGCGACGGCCGGGGCCGGCGCGGGCGCGGCCACGGGGCGGGGCTCGGTGTCGATCCAGTAGCGCTCCTTCTGCCACTGGACGAGCGGGGTCTCCACCAGCTCGACGTCGTCGGCGAACAGCGCGTCGAAGGCCAGCGGCACGCCCCGGACGTACAGCGAGGCGGCGGCGCCCAGCAGGCAGCGGACGTCGCTCTCGCCGCGCCGCAGCGAGTTGACCGCGTGCACCGGGGCGCCGCGGGTGAGCGCGATCTCCCCGACCGCGCCGCGCAGCGTCTCGTGCGGGCCGATCTCGATGAAGGTGCCGACCCCCCGGTCGACCAGCGCGCCGATCGTCGCGGCGAAGCGGACCTGGTTGCGCAGGTTCTGCACCCAGTAGTCCTCGTCGGCGACCGGGTTCACCGCGCCGGCCAGCGCCGTGGAGTGGAAGTCGATGCCGGGCGGCAGCGGGGCGATGCCCTCGATGCCCGCGCGCAGCGGCTGGATCAGCGGATCCATGCCGGGGCTGTGCACCGGCCGTTCCACCCGGATCCGCCGGACCGAGACCCCGGCCGCCCGCAGCTCGGCCTCCAGCGCGTCGACGGCCCCGGGCGAACCGGAGACCGCCGCGCTGGTGGGGCTGTTGACCACGGCGACGGCCGCGTGCGCGGCGTGGCGGGCGAGCCACGGCCGCAGCTCCGCCTCCGGCAGGTCCACCGAGATCATGGCACCCTCGGCGGCCAGGTGCTGGAGCAGCCGCGAACGGGTGACCACCACGCGGGCGGCGTCCTCCAGCGACAGCGCACCGGCCACGCAGGCGGCCGCGACCTCGCCCAGGCTGTGCCCGACCACGGCGGCCGGTTCGATGCCGAGCGAGAGCCAGACCTTCGCCAGCGACACCTGGAGGGCGAACAGCACCGGCTGCTGGACGTCCATCTCCTCGTACCCCGCCTCCTCGGCCGGGGCGGCGAGCCGGTCGAGCACCGCGGGGCCGCCGGCCGCCCGCACGGCGGCGTCGCAGGCGTGCATCCAGCCGCGGAAACCGGCGTGCGAGCGCAGGAGTTCACGGCCCATGCCGACCCACTGGGTGCCGCCGCCCGAGAACACCAGCGCCACCCGGCGGTCGGCGCTGCCGGAGACCGTGCCCGTGACGACGTCGGGGTGCGGCTGCCCGGCGGCGACCCGGGCGAGCCCGTCCAGGACGTCCTGCCGGTCGCGGGCGAACAGGGCGACCCGGTGGCCGTGGTGGCTGCGCCGGGCGGCGAGCGTGTAGGCGAGGTCGCGGACCCGCAGCCCGGGGTCGCGTTCGACGTGGTTGGACAGCTCGCGGCAGGTGTCGCTCAGCGCGCCCGCCGTCCGGGCCGAGACGGTGACGAGGTGCACCTGCCCGTCGGGCACGGCGTCGCCGTGGCCCGGTGCGACGTGCCGCCCCCGGTCGCCCGCCAGGAACGGGTGGGCGGCGACGGGCAGTCCGGCGGCGTACAGGGCGCCGAGCGAGCCGAGCAGCACGTCGGCCTCGTCGGCGCCGCGCCGCAGCGAGGGCAGGGTGGCCGCGGTCAGCAGCTCTGCCGCCGACTTGAGCAGGACGGGGTGCGGGCTGATCTCGACCACCGCGTCGACGTCGTGGTCGCGCAGCCCGGTCAGGGCGTCGACCATCCGGATCTCCCGGCGCAGGTTGTCCGCCCAGTAGTCCGGCCCGAGTTCCGCGCCGTCGACCCGCTCACCGGTGACCGACGAGATCATCGGGACCCGGGCGGTGCGCGGCCGGATGCCGTCGAGCGCGGCCCGCAGCGGCGCGAGCACCTGGTCGACCAGCGGGGAGTGCGGGGCGTGGCCCATCCGCACCCGGTGGCTGGTGACACCCTCGTCGGTCAGCCGCGCCACGAGCGCGTCGATCTCCTCCGGGGTGCCGGTGACCAGGGTGGAGCCCAGCCCGTTGCGGCCGGAGACGGTGAGCCGGCCGCTCAGGTACGGCTCGACCCGGGCCGCGGAGGTCATCACCACGATGCCCTCGCCGCGCCCCACGGCCAACTGCTGGAGCAGTCGCCCGTGGTGGGCGGCCAGCCGGGAGGCGTCGTCGAAGTCGAGCGCGCCCGCGACGTGGGCGGCGGCGAACTCGCCGACGCTCTGCCCGACCACGACGTCCGGCTCCACGCCCAGCGCGCGCCAGGCCTCGGCGAGTGCGACCTGCATCGAGAACAGCAGCGGCTGGAAGACGTCCATGTCGTCGAGGCGGCCCTCGGGGGAGAGCAGCTGCTCGACGATCGAGAAGCCCAGCAGCTCCCGCATCCGCCGGTCGGACGCCATCATGGAGCGCCGGAACACCGGCAGCCCGGCGAGCAGTTGCCGGCCCATGCCGGCCCACTGGGAGCCGTTGCCGGAGAACAGGAACGCCACCCGGGGGCCGTGCCCGGTGGACTCGCCGACGCTCAGCCCGGCGGTCGCCCCACCGGCGGCGAAGGCGTCGAGCTTGCTCCTGAGCTCGGCCATGTCGCGGGCGGTGGCCGCCAGCCGGAACGCGCCGTCGCCGGGGGTGCGGCGGCACAGCGCCCGCAGGTCGGTCCCGTCGCGCAGCGCCAGGGCCCGTTCGGCCAGCTCCTCCCGGGAGTCGGCGGCCAGCAGGAGCAGCGAGCTCTCGGGGCGGGGCAGTTCCTCGACGGCCACGTGACAGATCGCGCCGCCGAAGCCGAAGGAACTGACGCCGCCGCGGCGGGCGTCGGAGCGGCGCGGCCACGGCGTCAGCCGGTCCTGGACGGTGAGGTTGTGGGCGTCGAACATGATCTGCGGGTTGGGCGCGCTGTAGTGCAGGCTCGGCGGCAGCACGCCGTTGCGCATCGACAGCGCGAGTTTGACCAGGCCGACGATGCCGGCGGCGGCCTCCAGGTGGCCCACGTTGGACTTGACGGAGCCCAGCCGCAGCGGTTCCGCGCGGTCGGTGCCGCCCAGCACCGCGCCGATGGCGTTGGCCTCGATCGGGTCGCCGAGGGGCGTCGCGGAGCCGTGGCACTCGATGTAGTCCACGAGGTGCGGGTCGATGCCGGCCCGCCGGTAGGCGGTGCGCAGCATCTTCTCCTGCGCCTGCGGGTTCGGCGCCGTCATGCCGTTGCTCGGGCCGTCGTTGTTCGAGGAGCTGCCCTTGATCAGGCAGTACACCGGCAGGTCGCGCTCCAGGGCCACGCTCAGCGGGGCGAGCACGACCACGCCGGCGCCCTCGCCGCGGACGTAGCCGTCGGCGCGGGCGTCGAAGGACTTGCAGCGGCCGTCCGGGGCGAGCGCGCCCATCTGGTCCATGGCGGTGTAGTAGTCGGAGACGAAACTCAGGTTGACGCCGCCGGCCAGCACCAGGTCGCTCTCGCCGAGCTGGATCGACTGGCAGCCGACGTGCACCGAGACCAGCGAGCCGGCGCAGGCGGCGTCGACGGCCATGCTCGGGCCCTGGAGGCCGAGCAGGTAGGAGACCCGGTTGGCGATGATGCCGTCATGCATGCCGGTCGCGGTGTGCGGGGTGATCTGCGCGTCCGGCCCGCGGTAGTGGGCCAGTGCGGCGTAGTCGCCCCAACAGGAGGCCATGAACACGCCGGTGTCGCTGCCGACCAGGCTCAGCGGCGGGATTCCCGCGTCCTCCAGCGCCTCCCAGCAGAGTTCCAGGACCAGCCGTTGCTGGGGGTCCATCTGGACGGCTTCGCGGGGTGAGATGCCGAAGAACAGCGGGTCGAAGCGGTCGATGCCGTCGATGAAGCCGCCCCAGCGCACCCGGTCGTTCAGCAGCTCGCGCCGTGCGGCCGGGACCGGTCCGACGGCGTCGCCGCCCTCGGTGAGCAGCCGCCAGAAGGCGGAGGGGTCCGGTCCGCCGGGGAACCGGCAGCCGATCCCCACGACCGCGACGGGCTCGTGCGGGGACGGCCGGCGCTCGCCGCGGTCGGTGCCCGGGGCCCGGGCGGCGGCCTGCGGTCCGTCGACGAGGGCCCGGGCCAGACCGTCGACGGTCGGGTACTGCCACATCCATGTGGCAGGTACCTGCCAACCGATGAAGGCGGAGAGCGCGGCCGCGAGGCTCACCGACCTCAGTGAGTCCAGCCCGTAGCGGTGCATGGGCGCCCGGCGGTCCACCGAGGACGGGGAGAGGTCCAAAATTTCGGCAAAACGGGACACCAGGAAGTCCGTCACGGCGGACAGGTCTCGCGCTGCGTGTTCCTGGGGCATGGTGACTCCCTCGGCAGGGCGGATGGAGGAAAGGAAAAAGGGCGGAGCGGGGCGCCGGCGCGGCGCGGCCGAGGTCGGCGAGGGGGCCGACCTGGGCATGACAGATGCAGGCCGCGCACGGGGCGCGCGGGTTCCGGCGGTGCGCAGGGACGGAGGCCGACCCGGCGTCACGCGGCCGGAATCGGATCGACTTGGCGGTACGGGAGGGTGGTCCGGTTCAGCGGTGCCCGGTGTCCTGTCGTCACTGCCCGATGGATGACAGGAGCATGACCTTCTGAAGGGCGCGCTCCGGTATCATAGGCACGAGGCGGGCTGGACACCAGATGATCGGTCCATGCAAGCTGGCCGGCATGGCAGTTGATGGATCTGATATTGCGTCAGTCGATGTCGATGGCTCCTTGTCCGAGGGTTCGCCGGTGCGCAGGCCGGGCCTGGCGCTCGGCGTCCTGGCCGGGGCGCTCGCCCTGGACGTGAGCGGGCTCGGAGTGCTCAACGCCGCCCTGCCGTCCGTCGGGGAGCGCTTCGCACTGGGCGACAGCACCCTCCAGTGGGTCATGACCGCCTACGCGGTCACCTTCGCCGGCTTCCTCCTGGTGGGCGGCCGGCTCGCCGACGTCCTCGGACGGCGGCGGGTGTTCGAGGCCGGGGTCGCGCTGTTCACCGTGTCCGCGCTGGTCGGGGCGGTGGCCCCGGACATCGCGGTGCTGCTGGGCGCGCGCGCCGTCCAGGGGATCGGCGCCGCCCTGTCGGGTCCGGCCGCACTCGCCCTGCTCACCGAGACCTTCCCGGCCGGTCCGGCCCGCAACCGGGCCTTCAGCGTGTACGCGGCGGTCGGCGCCGCGAGCTTCAGCGGAGGGGTGATGCTGGGCGGCGTCCTCACCCAACTCCTCGGCTGGCGCTCGGTGCTGTGGTTCTCGGTGCTGCTGGGCCTCGCCGTGCTGGCCGCGACCCGGGCCGGCCTGCCGGGCGGCGTCGGGCACAGCGGCCGGCTGGACCTGCCCGGCGCGATCACCGGCACCCTCGGGCTCACCCTCCTCGTGGTCGGCGTGAGCAGTGACGGCGCGACGGTGTGGGCGCTGCTCACCGCCGCGGTGCTGTGCCTGGCGCTGTTCGTCGTCCGGGAGCACCGCACCGCCGATCCGGTGCTGCCGCTCGGCCTCTTCCGGCTCGCCTCGGTACGGGCCGCGAGCCTGGCGGCGTTCCTCCAGTACATGGGCTCGGTCGGGATGCTGTTCTTCGCGCCGCTGTATCTGCAGGGCATGCTGGACTACTCGCCCTTCGAGTCCGGTCTGGCGCTGGTGCCGATGTCCGCGGCCGTCTTCCTGACCGCCAACTTCGCCACCGGCCGGCTGCTCGCCCGGTACGCCCCGCGCACCCTGATGGCGATCGGCCTGGTCCTGATCGGTGTCGGCACCGGCCTGTGGCTGGGCACCCCGCACGACGGCGACTACCTGCTGCACGTGCTGCCCGGACTGGTGGTCAGCGGCATCGGACAGGGCCTCAACTTCCCCTCGATGACCTCCGCCGGGCTCACCGGCGTTCCCCCGGAGCGGCACGCCGTCGCCGGGGCGGTGAACGTGGTGACGCAGCAGATCGGGGCCAGCGCGGGAGTCGCGGTGATGGTGCTGGTCGCCGCGACCCGCGACGACCAGCTCGCGGGCTACCACCTCGCCTACGTCACCGCCGCCGTCGCGTGCGTCCTGGGCGCGGCGGTCATCGCCGCCCGGCGGCGGGCGGGCTGAGGCGCCGCCCGGTTCACCCGGGGACGACCGTGGCCCAGGCCCGGGTGCGGTTGAGCTCGGCGTCGGCGATGTACAGCGCGAGGTCCACCGGGGACGTCGTCCACACCCGGCCGGCCGGGGCGGCGCCCACCGCGACGGTCGCGGTCGTCGTGCCGCCGGTGCAGGGGACGCGGACCGAGCCCGTGCCCGACACGGCGGACTGGGTGCCCTGCACGGTGATCGCGGCCCACTGGAACTCCGCGTGGCAGCTGTAGGTCACGGAGACGTTCAGCGTCCGGCCGGCGTCCGCGACGCCGGCGCCGTGGGCGGCGATCGCGACGGGGTAGGCCTGGGCGGGCGCGGCCGCCAGGGCCACACCCGCCACGGCGAGGGCGGCAACGGCGAGGTACCGGGTCGGCGTCGGACGAACGGAAAAGCGCATGGCGATCTGCTCCAGTCGGGAGGTGAGAGCGGGGATTTCCCGCGACCCATGGTGCGTCCCGTTTCCGGACGGAGCGTCGGGAGAATGGCCGGACGACCGAAATGCCATGGCGATATGGCGCGGAGTCGTGCGCGTGTACGCCGTGTCCACCGCGCGTCAACCGCTTTCCCCTAATCTTCCCGGGCCCTTTTCCCGAGCATTTCCGAATGTCCCCCGGGAAAGGGAACGCGCGGTGGCCGGACCGCACCGGCGGCCCGGCCCGGCCACCGGGCTCACCGGGTCCGGTAGGCGTCCAGGACGCTCTGGTCGAGGGTGTTGCCGTCGGCGTCGGTCAGCTCCGCGCGCAGCGAGACCCCGGTACCCGCCGCCGGGTTGCGGACCGTGACGGCCCCGTCCTCCACGGGGAGCCGGGTCCATGAGACGCCGCCGTCGGTGGAGGCCGAGACCGTCAGCGAGCGGACGCGGCCGTCGGCGGCTGCGCCCTGCACGGTGACCGGCACGCGCAGCGCGCTCCCGGCCGGCGCGGTGCCGTCCGCGTCCAGGGCGGGCGCGAAGCGGACGACGCTCACCGGCACCGGGGCCGGCCCGGTGGTCGCGGCGGAGGAGAAGGTCCAGGACGCGTTCACCCGGGTGGTCGCACCGGTCGCGGCCCTGCGGGTCACCGTGGCGGCCAGCCGGTAGGAGGCCGGCGCCGGGGGCACGGTGAACGCGGCGCGTCCGGCCGCGCTGTCCGCGCCGGAGCGGGCGCCGACCAGCACGCCGTCACGGTGCAGCGAGGTGAAGGCGGTGTCGAAGGACGGCGCCGACGGCGCGTGGCCGTCGCCGTCGGCGAGCAGCGGCAGGTTCGCGGTGATCGTGTCGCCGTCGCGGACGACGCCGGCGCCGGCGGGGAGCGCGGGGCCGAAGGCCGGGTTGTCGAAGGTGAGCGTGGTGGTGGTCCCGGCCCGCAGGGCGAGGGCTTCGGCGGAGTAGCGGTTCACCGGCGCGCCGGCGGAGTCGGGGGCCGCGTAGCCGACGTCCCAGGTGCCGCGCCCCGGCGTGACCAGGAAGGTGGCGGTGCCGGGGACCTCCAGCGGCCGCGGGGCGCCGACGGTCGGTCCGGCGGCCGGTCCGGGGGTCGGTGCCAGATCGAGCAGCGCCGTCCCCCCGGCACCCGGCCGGGCGCCGCCGTGGATCCGCAGGGTGGCCAGCTCCTGCGGGGTGTAGTGGCGGGTGAGACCGGTCAGCGCCCGGGTGCCGGAGAAGGTCTCGCCGAGTGCGTGGTCGGCGGTGTCACCCCTCCAGTAGGCGTCGAACCACTGCCGCATCGACCCGGCCTCGACCTCGGGCCCCAGGTGGGCGACGCGCAGGGTCGGCGTCGCCTTGACCGTGCTGGCGGTCCTGGTCCGGCCCTCGTGCGTGACCTCGATGAACATCCCGCTGCTCAGCATGCGCGCCGAGCCGTCGGGCGGCCGCACGTCGACGGGCTCGGTGGTCCGCGCGTCGACGGTGACGGTGGTGTCGCGGTCGAGGTCCAGCCGGGGCTGCACGATCCAGTCGCTGCCGTCCGCCACCCTGCTGGTGTACAGCTCGCTCTCCAGCAGGTACCGGCCCCTGGGCAGCCGCACGGTGGTCACGCCCGAGGCGTCGTACGGCCGCTCCGCGCGGTCGGCGCCGGGGCCGGAGATGCCGGCGACGGTGGTGCGGTACTTCTCCGGCGCGTGGCCGGTGCGGTCCAGGTGCCGGATGGTGAGGGTGTACGTCTCCGGTTCGGCGGCGACGGCCGCGCCGCCCCAGGCGGGCGTCAGGCCGCCGACCAGGGTGACGGCGACGGCCAGCGCCCGGAGGACGTTGCGGCGGGGGAGGGGAATTGCGCTCATGTTCCGACCTGCCCGCAGGAATGCCGGGGTTCCTGTGATCCGGGCCACGTGAATCGGCGGCCGCCGCCGGCTACGTGGTTCCGAGCGGGATCCAGCGGAAGGAGAGCGAAAAAGCGGGCTTGTCGGTCTCGGGCACGTGCAGGGCGGCGAAGCCCAGGGTGAAGCCGGTGCCGGCCGGTACCGGCAGGAGGAAGCTGTCGTTCATCGTCATGAAACCCAGACCCCATTGCTGGATGACGTGTGCCCCGACGTCCGGCTGCCCGGTGACCGAACACGAGATCCGGGCCACGAGGTACACCGACCCTTGCTCGACCAGGGGAACGGTGAGCGCGCCCAGGACGAAGCCGTCCGTGGAGTTCGCGTCGACGGGTCGCGTCCTGGGCTTGCCGTCCTTGGCGGCCGCCGCCAGCTCCTCGTCGGTGGGTGTCCAGAGGTCCTCCGCCGGGCCGAGGAGCCCGGAGAGACGGGCGGTCAGGCGGCCCCGGACGGCTGTGTCCTGTTCGAGCACCGTCGTGCCCGAGACCGTCAGGTCGCCGTGGACGGTCGTGTCCCGGTCGAGGGTCGCCACGCCCGAGACCGCCAGATCGCCTTCGACGACCGCTTCGCCCGAGACCGTCAGCCGGCCGTCCGTGCGGGAGTCGCCCCAGGTGGTGGAGGTCCCGGTGACCAGGAGGTCGGTCGGGTCCTGCTGGGTGCCGAGGGTGACGGGCCCCAGGACGGTGACGGTGGTGTCGAGGTAGTGGCTGACCTGGACCGTTCCGCCGGGGGTGGTGAGGGTGGCCCGCAAATGGAACGTGGTGTCCCGGTAGACCGGCCCGGACTGCCAGGAGTACGTTCCCGGGGCCACGGCGCAGGGCGGTTCGAGGTCGTGGACGATCTCGTACGTGGCCCCTTGCGAGCCTTCCCACAGCAGGGTCACCCGGTCGCCCGGCCGGACGGCCGCGTGATGGCCCTTCGCGTCCGCCTGGTCGACGGTCTGTGGACGGAAGTTGCCGAACTCGAAGCCGTAGGGGGCCTTTCCGACGAGAAAGGAGGTGTGTTTGACGGGCGGCTTGTCGTACTGCGATTCGGCGATGGTGACGGTGGTGACCCCGACCGCGGTGTTGACGTCGATGGTGTCGAAGGTGAACGCGTAACTGGTCCCGGCGCCGAAGGGGATGTAGCCGGCCGTCGCGTCCTTCGGCAGGGCGGTGAACGTCCCGCCGACCGGGGAGAGGGTCCAGTCGTCCGGCGCGGCCGTCGGCCGGATGCCCTCGGGGTGACGGGTCAGGTCCTTCGGGTCGGGGCCGACCTCGACGGTGAAGGTCAGTGAGGCGATGTTCACCGTGTTCCCCGTGCTGTTGGACACGGTCACCACGATCCGGCCGTTGCCGGTGGGGGCGGCCCCCGTTCCCGCGTAGTTGACCTGGAGCGGGACGGGGCGGGTGAACAGCGCGTAGTCCAGGACGCAGGTCGAGCCGGCGGTGCGGCCGATGAACACGGCGGCCCCCTCAGCGGTCCCGGCCGGAGCGGCCGGCGGAGCGCTCGGACACCGCGCCGCGCAGCACCATCCGGCCGTTGCGGGCCACGGGGGGCGTGGGGGCGATCCGGGCCACCGGGTCGGCCGGGCCGACGGGCAGTTCGGTCCAGCCGGGCGAACCGTCGCGCCGGGGCCGGGCGAAGGTCCAACTGCCGTGCCGGGTGGACGGCCGGGGAGCGATGAGCCGTTCGTCGCCGTCGGCGGCCGGCTCGGTGCGCGCGAGCAGCGGACCGACCCGGTAGGAGACCTCCATCCGTGCCAGGGCGGGGGTGACGCGCGCGGCGGGCAGCTGCCAGGCGACGGTGGGCAGGATGTCGGTGGCGGCGTGGACGGCGGCGCGCGGGTCGACGAGCATCGTCACGTGCCGGACCGGTGCGGCTCCCGCGATGTCGAGGGTGAAGCCGGTGCCGATCCGGCTCAGATAGGTCGTCGTCGGCCGGTCGGGAACGGCGACGGCGCGCAGCAGGCCGTAGTCGGTGCCCTCGAAGTAGCCGATCAGACCGTCCCGGAGGTTGTCGGCCGCGCCCAGCCGTACGTTCCACGGGTAGCCGAGGAAGTCCGGTGGCGGTGGCGGGCCCTGCTTGAGGCCGACGACGTACTGCCAGGCCTCCCAACTGGGGTCGTGGAGCGGCGGGCCGTCCAGTTCGAACCGTAGCCGGCCCCGGACGAGAGCGAGCGGGCGGCCGACCAGGACGGTCATGGTGCGGTCGTCCCAGCCGCCGAGGGGGGTGACCGTGTGGAGGGTCTCGTCGACGGCGGCCAGCAGGGCCGTGAACGCGGCTCCGGCGTCGGCGCGGGCGGCGAGCGCGGTGAGGAAGCCGTGCAGGTGCGGGAACGGGGCCGCCAGGGAGTCCAGGGACGGGAAGGCGCTGCCGGGGGCGGGCTCCCAGAACAGGCTGTCGTCGTCGGCGGTCCGCAGTTCGCCGAGCGGGCCGCCGTCCGGGCCGTGGGCGGCCAGGGCCCGGTCCAGGTGGTTCGGCAGCAGCCAGCCGCAGATCTGCGTGGCCGAGGAGTGGGGGGCGACCACGACGTCGTCGGACCGGGCCGAGAGCCAGTCGGTGCACAGCCGGGCGGCCTGGAGCAGGCGCGGGCGCAGGGAGACCATGCGGAACGCGGGCGGGACGACCGCACGGCCGTCGTCCAGGGAGGCGGAGGCGGACACGTACAGCCGCTTCTCGGCGCTGCGCAGGGCGGTGTCGCCCTTGCCGGGCGTGCCGGTGGTGGTGTCGGGGTCGATGACGTTGCAGACCTGGCCGAACTGGTCCACGACGTGCAGTTCCGAGAAGTAGAACTGGCCGCTGCGGGTCTGGAGGAGCTGCGACGGGGCCCAGACGTCGCCGGCGGGCGGCCGGCCGGGTGTCGGGGCGGTGTGGTGCTCTCCCGCGAGGAGTGCGGGCAGCGACCCGGGGCCGGCGGCGGCCTTCGGGTCGTACGGGTGCATCCGGGTGGCCGGATCGCGCAGGGCCATCCGCCGGGTCATCCCGCCCAGGACCTGGCTGATCACGTCCCAGCCGGTCACCTCGGCCTCCAGGTCCAGGAGTTCGGGCGTCAGCACGCCGGGGTTGTTCTCCCGGTAGCGCCGCACCTGCGCGGCGAGGTTGAACACGGCGTGGGGGGTCAGCAGGACGCGGGCGTGCTCCTCCCGGTAGTCCTCGGGGGACGGGACCGGGGAACCGTTCCAGGTGTAGGTGTGCCCGTCGAAGGTCCAGTGGGTGCCATCGGAGTCCTGGTAGGGCAGGGAGTAGTGGAACGCCCGGTAGGTGAGGAAGAGGGGCTTCCACGGCTGGGTCCAGGCGGTGGTGCCGTACTGCGGCAGGATGCCCGTCACCCTGGTGGGGTCGGCGACGGCGGCGGCGAGCACGCCGGCGGTCAGGGCGCGGTCGAGGATCCAGAACTCGGTGAGCAGCCGGTGCACCGTGTCGGCGTGCGGGTGGTGGTCCAGGGTGCCGGGAAGGCCGGCCTCGGGCCCGGGAACGGCGCCGGCGACGGCGGTGACGAGGGAGGCGGCGAGCCGGCACTCGACCTCGGTGCGCAGATCGGGCAGCGGCGCGGGTGAGATGCCGTGCAGCATCACGACCGGATCGGCGGCCCGGTGGAAGCCGGGCAGCGGGACGCGGCGCAGGACGCGGGCCCTGACGTCCCCGCCGTGCAGGGCCAGATAGGCGTCCGCGGCCGCGGCGAGCGTGGCGGGGGTGTCGCCCCAGGGCACGTGGTCGGGGTCCCCGGTGGCGGTGCGCCGGCGCTCGATGTCCGCCGCCGCGGCGGCGACGCGGGCGGCGAGGCTCTGCGGCACGCCGGGGTCCACGGCGGCGGGGAAGGCGTCGCCGTACTGGTCCGGCAGACCGGGGTCGAACATGAGCAGCCAGACGTCGTAGAGCTGTCGGCGGAGCGCGGTGAGGGCGCGGTCGCCCTGGTCGTGCGCGGTCTGGGCCCGGTCGAGGGTGTCGAGCAGTTCTTCCTCCCCGGCCGTGACCGTGCTCGCCACCGGCCCGGTGTCGTCGCCGCGGTCGCGGTCGCGGATCTCCCAGGACCAGCCGCCGGGTGCGGCGGCGAACCAGGAGCTGTGGACGGCGTCGTCCACGACGGCGGGGCCGTCGTGGTCCAGGCTGTCCAGGAGGCCGTACTGGAGGGCTTCGAGCGCGGCGATCTCCGGCCGGGGCGCCCGGGTGGCGCAGAGCAGCGCGGTGAGGGCGTCGGCGGAACTGCTGCCCACGCCGACGTCGACGTTGACGCCGGCGGGCCGGGGCGAGGGCGGCATGCGGCCGGTGTCGGTCCAGCGGTCGCCGTTGAGGTCCCAGGTGAGACCGAGGACCCGTCCGGTGTAGAGCGCCGCGTTCGGGGGCGCGGGGAGCCGGCCGCCGGCGACCGTCCAGTGGAGCTCGGACGGGTCCGCCGTCACGCTGAGCGGGTCGTCGTCGGGGTCCGCGTGCCATCCGGTGACCAGGTAGCAGAGGTCCGCGGTCGGCTCCACGTCGTCCAGGGGGTCGTGCAGGGACAGCACGTTCTCGTTGTGCGGCTGGAAGGTGGTGAAGGCGACCTGGCCGGGACCGGCGGCGGTGACGAACGAGGGGGCCGGGTGCGGGTCACCGTCCCAGTTCTCCAGCGGGACGGCGCGGCCGATGAAGCGGGTCGGCCCGGCCGGCCCGTCGGCGGCCGCACCTGCACCGGGTGTCCAGCCGGGGTTCAGGAACGGGGTGGTGCAGCCGTCTCCGTAGCGGTCGCTCTCCACGATCCAGCCGCGCGCCGTGCGGCCGTCGGCCGGACCCCAGCCGCGCACGACCAGCCACCGGTTGGGGATGCGGGGGAACTCGGCGGCGTGCCCGGACGCCGGGCCGAGCCGGCTGTGGCGCAGCGCACCCGGCAACTGCCACTGGAGGTACACCCCTTGGCGGATGTCGGAGGTGAGCGTGGAGTTGTCCGGCGACTCGCCCTGGAGCAGCAGCCGGTAGTCCGGTTGCCACCGCTCGAAGGTGCGGCTCTGCAGCATGGGCGGGTTGACCAGCAGGGCGTCGACCTCGATCGGGACGACGAGCGGGACGGGCGAGGGGGTGTGCACCGGGTGGCGTCCCTTCACGACGAGGGGTGCTGGAAGGTCATCTGGAGGGGCGCGGCGAGGAGTTGCAGGGCGAAGCCGGCCGGACCGAGCGGGCCGTCGGGCGCGTGGGCGCCGAGCAGCGTCCGCAGGTCCGTGCCGAGGTCCGCCGTCCGCAGCACCCGGGGCAGGCCCGCGCCGGACTCGCGGAAGTGGCCGGCGAGCGGCTGGTAGAGGCCGAGCAGCGTGCCGACGCCGGTGACGAGCTCGCGCAGCTGCAGGTGGTCGCCGTGCGTGCCGTCGTCGTACCGGTAGCCGAGGTGCATGGCCTGCGGCGGCTCCGCGACGTCGATCGCGTCGAGGAGTCCGTCGACGGCGATCAGCAGGACGTCGGGCGCGAGGACGTCGGCGCGCACCACCGTGAGCGCGCCGCTGCCGCCGCCGGGGAGCGTGCCGCGGACCCGGACCCGCAGGGCGGGCCAGGTGGGCACCAGGGCGGAGCGGACCAGGAAGCCGGTCACCGCCCGGGGCAGCCCGGCGAGCGCCGCCGCCGCGATCCGGTCGTTGGCGGCGAGGTCCAGCGAGGTGCCGGAGCCGACGCTCAGGGCGCCGTGCACGAGGGCGCTCTGCCAGCCGGGGTCGACGTGGAACAGCCGCAGGCTCTCGTCGGGCAGGGCCCGGCCGTCGGGCACCAGGTGGTCGAAGGGGACGGGCCGGAGCAGGGCGAGCCGGTCGAGCCAGTCCAGGACGGCGGCCTCCGAGGTGGCGGCGACCGCCCCGAGGGCCCGCCGGAACCCCTCGTCGGCGAGGCAGGCCCGCAGCCGGTCGGAGGCCGGGCCGTGGTCGCCGGGGCCCGGCGGCGGCCCGGGGTGGTCTCCCAGTGCGCCGGGGCCGTGCGCAGGCCGCGCCTGGGGGACGAGGCCGGCCAGCCGGCCACCGGGCACCGAGGCCTGGAACACGCCCCGGGCGGCGCGCGGGTCGAGCAGCGCGGCGGCGTCCCGCCTGCCGGCCAGCACCGCGCCGGTGCCGCTGAGGCTGCCGTGGCGGCGGCCCGGACGGGCGGTCAGGGCCCGGCCGAGGGCCTGCCGCACGGCGCCGCGCCAGGTCATCAGCGCGGTGGTGAAGGCGTCGTCGGCCATCGCGAGGGAGCGGCCGAGGGTCCAGGCGGCGGCGTAGCCGACGTCGAACACGCCGTCGTGCTGGTCGTAGACCAGCCAGGCGTCGGCGCTGTAGGGCGCGGTGGGCGTGGGCGGCACGGCGGCGGGGGTGGCGGTGAGCGGCCCCCGGTACCAGGCGTAGCTGTGCTCGCCGGTCGGCAGCTGGTGGGAGACCGGGACGAAACCGCGGGTGAGCCGGTCCCCGAGGTCGCCGACCGCGTCCTTGGGGTCCAGCCGCAGGGTGAGGGCCTCGGGGTGGGGCGAGCCGGCGGCGGCGAGCCGCGCCATGACGGCGCCGAAGTGCGGGCCGACGTCGGGGAGCGAGCGGAAGGTCCAGGAGTGCAGGGCGACCAGGCGCAGCGGGGGAGCGCCCGCGCCGGTGGCGGTGTCGGAGGTGGGCAGCCGCTCGGCGTGCCCTTCGAGCGAGACCAGGTGGACGGCGTACTGCCCGCCGGCGGGATCGGGGAAGCGGTTGGCGAGGACGACGCCGTGCAGGCCGGGCTGCTGCGGGTCGTCCGCGTCCACCGGCCCGGCGTGCCGGGGCGCGGCGCGCACGACGCCGTGGACGGAGCGGGAGCGGGCCCGGGCGGCCAGCGCCGGGAGGGACTGCGGCTCGTCGCCGCCCAGGCGCAGATGGGCCAGCAGGTGCAGTTCGTCGAGGCGGGGCGCGACCCGGGCGAACAGCCCGGCTGGGACGTCGATCGTGGCGCAGTCGCTGTCCAGGACGTCCGCCTCGATGCTCGCGGGATCGATCACGGGGACGACGGCTTCGGCCGGGGGCGTGGCGAGGAGGTCCCTGACCTTGCGGGTGTCGGTGCGCCCGGTCGCCTCCGGGTCGCCGGGCAGTTCCCCCGCGCCGAACAGCAGCAGGGCGAGGAACGGCGTCTTTCGGGGGGCCGTGCCGCCGAGCGCGGTCTGCCAGGGCAGTTCGGGGTGGTCGAGGGTGAGGTGCGGCAGGACGTCGTCGAAGGTGCCGACGCAGCCGTGCGCGGGGTGGGCGGAGTGCACGGCGCCGGGCGGGAGGCGGAAGCGCGGGGTGCGGACGTCCAGGGTGCGGACGACGGGATCCCCGAAGTAGGCCTTGGCGGCGGGGTCGTCGATGTCGGGGAGGTCGTGGGTGACGGTGACCCGGTAGAGGCCGGCCTCGACCCGGGGGACGGCGTTGTCCCGGAAGGCGTAGTCGGTGCTGGGGAGCGTGGTCATCGGCGGGTCAGGTGCCTTCCGGGAGGAGCAGCGGAGCGGCTGTCAGGTCGTGCCCCGCGAACGCCGGGTAGCGGACGAGGGGGTCGTCGTCGCCGGGGGCGTAGCCGAGGGCGGCGAGCCGGGTGCGGAGCCCGGACCGCCGTGCGGTGCGGGTGTCGTCGGCGATCTGGCCGGCGATCGTCCGGGGCGTGTCGGCCACCTGCCGGGGCGCGGGGCCGTCGGGGACGTCGGTGCCGTCGTAGGGCATCGGGCCGGTCATGGGATCGCGGGCGAATCGCTCGGCGGGCGCGGTGAACGGGTCGGGGGCCAGGGCCGGGTCCGGGAACGCGATGCGCAGACCGTCGTAGTGGCCGACCAGTCCGGAGCCGTTGAGCGTCAGGTCGCCGCGGCCCCACAGCGAGACGGGGCCGGTGCCCGGCACGGCGGTGGCGGGCCAGGCGGAGGTGTCGACCGCCGTGCCGTCCGCGCCGGTGACCGTGACGGTGTGCACCGAGTCGCTCTCCCGGTCGAGCGGGCGGATGTAGAGCTTGTCGTCGGCGTCCGCGCCCGGATCCGTGATCAGGCGGTCGCCGAGGAAGAGCCGGGTCGCCGGTACGGCGGCGGAGGTGCCGAAGACGAACCGGCGGTTGCCGGTGATCCAGGGCGGCGGGGCCTGCGGATCGGCGAGGGCCTGCTCGTCCTCGTCCGGGGTGGTCGGCATCTCCTTCATCTCGGTCCAGGTCCGCTTGGCGGAGGCCTGGGGCGGCAGCCGGCTCTGGAAGGCGGTCCAGGACACCGCCTTGTGGTCGGGGCTCGGGTCGCCGAAGTCGAAGGCCCAGGAGAGGAACCAGAGGTGGACGTCGGCGTGGCCGCCCGCCGGGGGCGACCACCAGTCGAGGTCGACGCCGACCTCCACGCTGACGGTGACGTGCACGAAGGCGACCGAGACGGTGGCCTGCACCCCGATGGTGACCCCGACGGTGATCTCGGCGTACAGGGGGTTCCACTCGAAGAGGCCGTCGAGGTGCGCGGTCAGCCATGCCTTGAAGGAGCCCGACTCGTACACCAGGGCGAGGGACGCGCCGAACATCAGCCCGTTGGGCGTGACGGTCGCGTACGCCTCGCCCCGGACGTGGGTCCTGTCGTCGATCGTCCAGTTGAGGCCCAGCCGCGGCACGGCCGGGTACCGGTCCGGCTTGTCGTAGGCCGGGTGGTAGCCGCCGAAGCTGACGACGAAGTCCCCGTGGTACGGGCTGGGATCGATCCAGGAGCACACCGCCAGGCCGCCGGTGAGCCGGGCGTACTCGGAGACGACCCAGGAGTTGGAGCCGAGTTCGGCGGAGAGCTGCAGCAGTCCCCGGGAGTGCACGTACGACGCGGCGGCGGCGAGCTCGATGTGCGCCACCTTCGGGGTTTCCCCGGCGTCGCCGGTGACCGCGTCGGCCGGCTTCCTGGGCAGGTCGCAGATGCCCAGCGCGGACAGCGAGACCACCAGGTCGTCGCCGAACTCGACGAGCAGGGTGGCGCGCAGGTCGACGAACTCGACGATGCTCGCCCGCAGCCCGCCGGCGATCCAGTACTCGCCGCGTTCCGGGGCCACCCAGGGCGGCGCACCGCCGGTGAGGACGTTCAGCACGTCCATCGGGCGCGGATCGAGGCCGCCGAACACCGCCGGGTCGTCCACGCCGCGCAGCAGCGGGAACTTGTCGAGCTCCGCGACACCGGGCAGCCGGACCCGGCTGTTGTAGCCGCCGCCCAGGCAGACGCCCTTGACCCGGAACCACGGTGGGCCCAGGCCCCCGCTCTCCTTGCCGACGGAGAGGCTGCCGAACAGGAAGAAGGAGGAGAAGGGGTCGCTGGTGGGGCGGGCGTAGGCCCCGACGACGGTGGCCGCCAGGGAGGGCAGGGTCAGCAGCCCGGCGCCCTCGACGAGCGGGTCGAACTGCGCGTCGGAGCGGTGGCGCAGGGCTGCCAGCAACTCGACCGGGCCGGCCTCGACCTCCACACCCAGGCCGCCGATCGTCGGCTTCTGCGTGCCGTGGCCGGTCCCCAGGAGGCAGTAGGCCAGCCCGAGCCGGTGGAACTGGAAGACGACCGGGCCCAGGGCGAGGGTGAGGTCGACGGCGATCGTGAGGGTGCCGCCCTGGTATCCCAGGCTCACCGTGTCCAGCCGCAGCGGCCCCTCCGAGGCGGGCCGGGGGTGCTGCTCGGCGTCGGCCTCGGGCGGGAACTCCGACCCGGTGTCCTTGGACAGCGCGCCGAGCTGGACCTTCAACGCCTCCGTGCGGACGCTGCCGAGCGTGTAGCCCAGCGTCGCGATCGCGCCGGCCTCCAGCGGAGCTCCGGGGAGCCCGGGCACCTGGCGCCCGGTGGCGCCGACGGTCTCCCGCAGGATCTGGCGGAACTCGCCGAGCTTGTCCTGGTCGAGCTTCCTGCGGACGAAGGTCAGCCCGGCGTCGGAGACCACCAGCCCGGCCGTGGACGGGATCAGGTGGGACAGCGGGGAGAGCGAGGGGATGTCCCAGCCCAGTTCGGCGGTGACCACGGTGATTCCCCACAGCAGGGGGTCGATCCACTGCAGCACCGCCACCCAGCCGACCTGGTGGCCCTTGGCGAGTTGGAGGGTGCCGGTGATCACCGTCGCCTTCCTGGCCGGATCGTTGCCGATCCACAGGTCGGTGAGCGCGATGTCGAGGTCCTGCGCCAGCTCGAACCCGAACGCCTTGGCGCTCTTCGCGAGGGTGAGGCCGCCGGGCGTGGTGACCGTGCCGGAGCCGTCGAGGGCGAAGGTGTAGGGGGTGCCGTCCGTCGTGGCGGTGAGGACGCCGCTGCCGGTGGAGTCCTGGCCCTGGAGGAGCAGCGCGGGGGAGGTGAGCGTGCCGGCCTTCTGGAGCGTGCCGTAGTCGTGGACCGTTCCGTCGTCGGTGGTGACGGTCCAGCCGGAGGCGAGCGGGAAGGTGAGGGTGTAGCCGCCGACGCTGTCGGAGGCGGCGGTGAACACGGCTGTCACGGTCGTCGCGCCGTGCTCGCCCGGCAGGGTGACGGCGCCGGAGGCCGTCAGCTCGTCCTGGTCCGTGGCCGCGCCGGTGATGGTGAGCGTGCCGCCGGTGAGGTACCTGCCGAACACCGTGCCGGACGCGCCCACGCCGAGTTCGGTGCCGGTCAGGGTGAAGGTCCCGCCCTGGGCTTCGGAGAGCCGGGCCCGCAGGTCCTTCAGTGTCATCGCGGCCATGGACGGCTCCTGTCGGGTGGCTGGGCGGACGGTGACGGTGACGCGGGCTCGATCACCGGCAGCCACACGTCGTCGGCGCCGTCGGAGTCGCAGGGCCAGAGCATCACCGGCTTCGTGGCGTCGGGGGCAGCGAGGCAGAACGGCGTCTCGTCGCTGCGGATCCGGAAGCCGCCCGCCCGGGGGACGAACCGCCAGTGGGTGATCTGCGACCCGGCGCAGTCGGCGCTCACGACCGGCGTGCCCTGGCCGCCGTCCGGGGCGGAGACGCAGCGGATGCCGCCGTCGCCGATGATGTACGGGCCCGTGCCCGCCCGGCGGCCGATGAACCAGCGCTGGCCGGTGAGCTGCGCGTCGAAGCCCCGCACGACCAGGGGGCCGCCGGGGTCGGTGAGGGCCTTGGTGGGGTCCGAGGCCGGCCGGACGGTGACCCAGTCGGCGGTGGGGGCCGGATCGGCGGAGGCCGGTGCCTGGCAGCCGGCCGCGGCGAGGGGGAGTGCGGCGGCGAGGGAGAGGGCGAGCCACCGGCGGACTACCGTCGTCACGGGCCCGAGCCTAGGAGCCGCCGTCGTCGTCCCCGGCGCGGCGCGCGGGGCTTCACCTCATCGGGGCTCGAAGACCGGCAGCCAGATCTGGTCGTCCGGGTAGTTGCCGTAGAGCCACAGGATGATCTGGTCGCTCTCGTTGCTCAACGTGTCGAAACGGGCCGAGGTGCCCCCGGCGTCGGCGATCAGGAATCCGGTGCCCTCGCGCACCAGCTTCCACAGCCGATGGGAGTACTGGGCGGAGTCACAGGCCATCAGCGCGACCCAGCTGTAGTCCTCCGTGCTGTTGGTGGCCAGGCACGAGCTGCCGCTCGGGTCCCTGATGGTGTAGGCGCCGTTCCCGTCCGGGCGCAGCAGCCACCGCTGGGCCGTGTGGTCCGGTGCCTCGGCCTTCGCGTAGGCCTGGTCGCCCTCCGCCGTGGAGGTGAGGAACATCGTCGGACGGGCTGCCTGGCGCAGCGTCACCAGGGAGTCCGGCGCCGTCGCGCGGGCCGGCTGCCCGAGGGGGCCGGTCGCCGTCACCCCGGCGAGCACCCCGACGGCCGCCGCCCGGCTCCACCTGCTCGACAGCATCCGCACCTCGGCTCCTCCGCTCCCGGCCCGGGCGGGCGTCACCGCCGCGGAGGCCGTCCGGGTGCGAACCTAAGGCCCCCCTCCGCCGGCGGCAACCGCTGGCGCTGCGGGCCGGCGGGGCGGGCACCTGGTCGGCTCGTCCCATGGCCGGAAGGCCTTGGACCTTCCCGCTGTGCGACGCCCCGGCGGCCCGCTCCCGGTCCCGCGCCGGGGAGGGAGCGGGCCGGCCGCGGTCGGGCCTGGGGCCCCGGGGGTGACTGCGGCCGGCCCGCGGTCTCAGCAGCTGTCGCCGAGCTTGGTGACCCAGAGCAGGCCCGGGTCGGACATGGTCTGGGTGGCGCCGGCCGCCACACAGAAGCGGTCGGTCCAGCCGTCGATGTAGTACGCGCTGATCTTGACGGGGTGGGTCTCGCAGTTCCGCCAGTACCGGTAGCTGGAGTCGCGGGACTCCCCGCAGGGCAGCTCGGTCGCGACGCCGGAACCGGCGGTGACGGTGGTGGCCGTGGTGGTGGCCGTGGTGGTGGCGCCCGCGGGCATCACCGGGACCAGGAGCGCGGCGCCCGTCACCGTTGCGGTGAGGGCCGCCTTCAGGATGTTCCGATTGATCTGCATGGCCGTCACCGTCACAGCCCGGCCTGTATTTTCCCTATACGACCGGATGGCCCCGGTGCCCGCCGCGCGCGTCAGCGCGTGCTGCCGGTGCGGCCGAGGGCCAGCGGCGGGCGGACGGCGCCCTTGGGGGTGAGCCGGGTGGTCCGGGGGGCCTGCACGAACGAGCGGACCTGGACGGGCAGGCGCACCACCGGGGCCGGCTCGGGGGCGGGTTCGGCGGCCAGCAGGTGCACCAGCTCGTGGAAGCGGTACCGCAGCCGCTCCTCGCGGTCGGCTCCGGCCACGTCCATCAGCGACGCGTCGACCAGGCCCTCCATCATCCGTTCGGCGGCCCCGGCCGGCACCGCCAGGGCGGTCGCGGCCTCCGCGGCGGAGAAGGAGCCCCGCCGGACCCGGGCGAGGCGGCGCAGGAAGGCCTGGCTGTCCGGGGCCAGCCGCCGCACCGACAGCAGCAGGCTCTGCCGCACGTCGAGGTCGCCCAGGCGCAGTTCGTCGAGCCGGGCGGTGCGGTCCGCAAGCCGCCGGGCCAGCCGGGTGGCGGAGCCCCGGGGGCGGGCGGCGTACCGGGCGCCCGCGATCCGCAGGGCCAGCGGCAGACCGGCGCAGTGGGTGACGAGGTCGTCGAGGTCGGCCGGGGACTCGGCGGCCCGGCCGGCGCCCAGGACGGCGGAGAGCAGCAGGCGTGCGTCGTCATCGTCCAGCGGTCCCAGCGGCAGGGTGTGCTCCCGGGGGACCCCGGCCAGCACGGTGCGGCCGGTGATCAGCAGGGTGGGTCCCGGGGTGCTCGGCAGCAGAGGTTCCAGCTGGCGGTCGCCGACGGCGTTGTCGAGCAGGATCAGCATGCGCTTGTCGTAGGTGGCGGCGCGGTAGCGCCGGACCAGGTCGTCCAGGTCCTCCCCGGGCGGGCCGGGCCGCTCGCCCAGGGCGCGCAGCAGGCCGGTGAGGACCTCCCGGGGGTCCTTGGGCTCGCCGTCGGCCCGGCACAGGGTGACGTGCAGGCGGCCGTCGGGGAAGGACTCCCGCAGGTGGTGCACCGCGTGCAGGGCGAGGGCGGTCTTGCCGACGCCGCCCATGCCGGCCACCAGGAACCGGCGCGGCCCGCCGGGTCCCCCGGCGCCGGGCGCGGGCCGCAGCAGGGCGCACAGCCGCTCGAACTCCCGCCGGCGGCCGACGAAGTCGGGGAGGTCCGGGGGCAGGGTGACCGGCGCGCCGGGGAACGGGAGCGGCTCGGGCACCGGGGAGGCCTCGGGGTCGGGGAGCGGCACGCCCGCGTCGAGGCTGCCCGTCAGCACCGCCTGGTAGGTGTCGGTGAGGACCGCCGAGGGGTCGATGCCCAGTTCCTCGGAGAGGACCTGGCGGCCCTCGTGGAACACGGCCAGCGCGTCGCTCTGCCGCCCGCACTGGTACAGGGCGGTCATCAGCTGCGCCCTCAGCCGTTCCCGGACCGGGAACTCGGCCACCAGTCCGGTGAGTTCGGCGATGAGGCCGTGGTGGGCGCCGAGCGCCAGGTCGGCCTCGATGCGTTGCTCCAGGGTGGCCGCCCTGGTCTCCTCCAGCTGCGGCCCGTAGGCCTGGGTGAGGTGGGGGGTGACGTTCGCCAGGGCGGTACCGCTCCACAGGCCGAGCGCGTCGCGCAGCAGTTCGGCGGCGTCGGCGTGGCGCCCGTCCTGGAGGGCGACGGCGCCGAGCCGGGCCAGCCGTTCGAACTCGGTGACGTCGACCCGGGAGCCGCGGACGTCCAGCAGGTAGCCGGGCTGGCGGCGGACGAGCTCGACCTCCGGGCCGAGTCGTTTGCGCAGCCGCGAGATGTAGGTGTAGATCTGCGCGCTCACCGTCTTGGGCGGGTCCCAGCCCCACAGCAGTTCGGTCAGCCGCTCGTCGGACACGACCTTGCCCCGGGCCAGCAGCAGCGCCGCCAGCAGGGTGTTCTCCTTGGTGCCCAGGATCTCGATCGGCCCGGTACACCGGCCGGCCTCGACCGGGCCGAGCAGTCGGAACTCCATGTCGCCCCCATGCGCTGTCATGTGCGGCTCTCCGCACTGCCCTATGGAGCTGTCACCCGCCCTGAGAACATCTTCGACCCCACGCTTCTCTCATTGGCGGAATGGCCAAGATATTGGCAGCTGACGGTTTGCATGGTCAAGTAGTCTGGGAGCGCCCGGAACAAGGCCGAGCCGGGGATCCGGTTCAAGGGCGGGCGGACGGCGATCCGGCCGGGAGGTGCGGACACGGTGGTGGACGAAAGGGAAGGCGGGCGGTCGCTCGCCGAGAGGCTGAATGCGTTGTTCGCGCGCACACGGCGGACCGACGCGCACGGCCGGCAGTGGGAGTACTCGACGGCGCAGGTGGCCAAGGCGGTCACCGACGACCCGTCGCACCCGGCGACGCTGTCGCGCAGCTACCTGGCGATGCTGCGCAACGGCTCGCACACGAACCCCACGCTGAGCGTGCTGGAAGGGCTCGCCAAGTTCTTCGACGACCACCGCGAGCCGGGGGCCCCGCGGGTCACGGTGCAGTGGCTGGTCGCCGAGTCCTCGGCCGAGGACGAGCTGCTGCAGCGCGGGCTCGCGAGCCACCAGGTGCGGGCGATCGCCATGCGGGCCGGGGCGATGACGCCCGCGATGCGGGAACAGTTGCTAAAGATGATGGCAAGTCTCGACCAGGCTGGAGCGGCGGACCCCGCGGTGTGAGCATGGACGCGTGTCTGTACGCGAACGCGATCTCCGCCGCTCCTGCAAGCGTCTCCTGCGCAAGCTGGAGATCCAGCCCCCGTTGCGGGTCGACGAGCTGTGCCGACGGCTGGGCGAGTACCGGGGCAAGCCGATCCGGCTGATCCCGTGGCCGCTGCCGGTCCCCGGACCGTTCGGGGTCTGGATGTCGCGGGACGACGACGACTGCATCTTCTACCAGCAGGAGACCACCAGGGTCCACCAGGACCACATCATCCTGCACGAGATCGGCCACCTGCTCGCGGATCACCAGGACGACGGGACCGGGGCCGGGGCCGCGGCCGCGGCCGCGGCCTTCCCCGACCTCGGCCCGGAGTACCCCTGGGAGCACCGGCGCCGGGGCTTCCTGCGGACCTGCTACGACGAGGACAACGAGCGCGAGGCCGAACTGGTCGCCACGATCCTCCAGGAGTGGGCCGTGGTCACCGGCGACCTCGCGCCCCGCGGTCCGCAGGCCACGGCGCCCGGGGTGCTGCGCTCCGCCCTCGGCTCCCGCTGGGGGCGGACGTGATCCTCCGGGAACCCGCCACCGTCGTACTGGTCGCCGGATCGGTGTGGAAGGCGGTCGACCTGGCGCGCGCACCGTTCGACCGCGCGCTGCGCGTCCTGGTGGCCTCGCTGCTCCTGCTGACCGCCGGTGAGCTCCTCGGCTTCCCGGCGGTGCTGAGCGCCACCGACGCGGTCACCGCCGCCGGCGTCGGCGAACTCGCCTCCGGCGCGGCCTCCATGGCGGGACTGGCGGCGCTGACCGTCTTCTTCGTCTCCTCGCTGCGCGGCGGGTACCGGGAGAACCGGGCCCGGATGCGGTTCGAGGCGGCACTGCTCGGCGCCGTGGTGGCCGCCCTGGCGCTGTGCACCCTCGCCACCCCCGAGGCCCTGCGCGGCCACCCGCCGGGCACCCCCGGGGCGGCGCGGACCTCCCTCGCGGCCTTCGCCGTGATCGGCAACGGCTACCTGCTGTACGCCTGCCTGGCCTCGGCGCTGTGGGCGGGGCGCTACGCCCGCCCGGCCGGGCGGCACCTGGCGCTCGGCCTGCGCACGGTGACGCTCGGGCTCGGCGTGGTCGCGCTCGCCTCGGCGGCGCGGATGGTCCGGGCGGGCCTGCGGACCGGCGGACCGGGGCCGCACCCCGCGTTCGACACCGGCGGCTGGTCGCCGGACGACTGGGGGACGGGCCTGGTGCTGGCCGGCCTCTGCTACGCGGCCGGCGCCCAACTGGTTGCCTACGTCCGCTCGGTGCTGCACCACCGCCGGATGTACGAGGGGCTCGCCCCGCTGTGGACCGTCCTCGCCGACGCCTACCCCGAACTCGTCCTGACCCGGGAGCCGGAGCGCACCCGCTTCGGCCGGCTGGGGCTGCGCCACACCCACGCCCGGTTCTACCGCCGCCTCATCGAGTGCCGTGACGCGCTGGTGCGGCTGAGCCCCTACCTGGCGCGCGTCGCCCCCGCCGACGACCTCGCCGGCGGGCCCGCCGACCGCCTCGCCCGCCACATCGCCGAGGCCCTCGCCCTGAAGCCGGCCGTCGAGGACCCCAACGCCGCGCTGTCCGCCACCCGGGTGGCGTTCCCCTCGGCGAGCGGGCTCGGCGCCGACGCCCGGGAGCTCGTCGCCGTCTCCCAGGCCTACGCGAACCGCGCCCGCTGACGGTGCCCCGGCCGTCAGCGGCGGCCGGGGAGCGGCTGGAGGAGCGCGAAGTAGGCGAAGGACGGGCCGCTCAGCGCCTCCACCCGCAGCCCGGCGCGGGCCGCGTGCGCGGCCAGGGCGGGCACCCGCAGCTGGTGCCGGTGGAAGCACTCGCCCACGACCAGCCGGCCGCCCGGCTTGAGCACCCGCCGCAGCTCGGCCAGCGTCCCCGTCGGGGCCGGGAGCTCGCCGAGCACCGTGACCAGGTAGGCGGCGTCGAAGACCGCGTCGCCGAACGGCAGGTGGTGGACGTCGGCCAGGCACGGCACGATGGTGCCGATGCCGCTGCCCGCCGCCCTGCGCACGACCCGGTCCAGCGCCCGGTGCCGCACGTCGACGATGTCCAGCCGCCCCTCCCGGCCCAACTGCGGGGCGACGTGCAGGGCCTGGCGCCCCGAACCGGGGCCGATCTCCAGCAGCCGCTCGCCCGCCCGGGCCCGCAGCAGGCCGTCCAGCCGGCGCAGCGACAGCAGCGGCAGCGGCCGGTCGAAGCGCCCGCGCCGCACGTAGGGGGCGGGCGCGGCGGCGGCCGGCCACCGGGCGGCGGCGCCGGCCAGGGCCGCGGCCGAGACCACCGCCGCCGTGCCCGCCACGACCCGCCCGACGGTGCTACGGCGCCGGGACGGGGTGGCGGGCGGAACGGCTGTCACGGGGATCTCTCCTGCTCTGCGCGGGCGGGTCGGCGGCGTACCCCCCACGATTCCCGAATCGCGGGGCGCGGTCGCTCCCCCTGGTGCCCGTTCTCGCCCTGGTACTGGCTACAGCCCCCGTGCCCGGGGCCCCCGCCCCGGGACCGGTCGTCACCCGCGCACGGGCGTGAAGCGGACCGGCAGTTCGGTCATGCCCCGCAGGGCGATGCCGCCGCGCCAGCCCAGCTCCTCGACCGGCACGTCGAGCGCCAGGTCCGGGCAGCGCTCCAGCAGTGACCGGACCACCACCGCCCCCTCCAGCCGCGCCAGCGGCGCGCCGAGGCAGTAGTGCACCCCGTGCCCGAACGCCAGGTGCCCGTTGGTGTTCCTGGTGATGTCGAAGCGGTCCGGGTCCTGGTACCGGTTCGGGTCCCGGTCGGCCGCCGCCAGGGCCACCAGCACGGGGCTGCCGTCGGCGGGGATCACCGTGTCGCCGACCCGCACCTCCTCGGCGGCGAAGCGGACGCTGGCGGTCTTCAACGGGCCCTGGTAGCGCAGCGACTCGGCGATGGCGCCGTCGATCAGCGACCAGTCCGCGCGCAGCGCCGCCAGCTGGTCCGGGTGCCGCAGCAGCGACAGCACCGCGTTGCCGATCATGTTGAGGGTGGTCTCGTGGCCGGCCAGGAGCAGCAGCAGGGTCGTCGCGTGCAGCTCCTCCTCGGACAGCCGGTCGCCGTCGTCGTCCTGGACCTGGATCAGCGCGCTCAGCACATCGCTGCCGGGGGACTCCCGCTTGGCGGCGACCAGCTCCCGGAGGTAGGCGTGGAAGCGCTGGGCGGCCTCGGCGGCGGCCGGGCTCCGGTCGTTCACCACCAGGTAACCCGACCAGCGGCGGAACTGCTCCTGGTCCGGCACCGGGACGCCGAGCAGCTCGCAGATCACCGCCATCGACAGCGGGTAGGCCAGCGCGTCCAGCAGGTCGGCGCGCCCCTGCGGCAGCATCGCGTCGAGCAGTTCGTCGGTGGTCCGCTGGATCGTCGGGCGCAGCAGCTCGATCCGGCGCGGCGTGAAGGCCCGCGAGACCAGGTTCCGCAGCCGGGTGTGGTCCGGCGGGTCGGCGGACAGCATGTGCCGGCCGACCTTGGGCCGCGAACCGCCCTCGCTGCCGTCGCCCATCACCTCCTTGCGCAGCGCGGGGTCGGCCGCCGACCAGTCCTTGCGGAACCGGGGGTCGGCGAGCGCGGCGCGGGCCTCGGGGTAGCTGACGATCAGCCACGCCTCGCTGCCGTCGAACAGCCGCACCCGGTGGGCCGGTCCGCGCTCGCGCAGCTCGGCGAAGACCGGGTAGGGGTCGGTGAGCATGCGCGGACCGAAGGAGGCCAGGTCCAGCGGCCCGGTGGTCACGGCGGTGTCGAGGGCCATCAGATCTCCCGCGCCTTCTCGCTCAGGATCCCGTGCACGTAGCCGGTGATGCCGTTGACGGTGGGGTGGTCCCACACCAGGGTCGACTTGATGTCGATGTCGTACTCGTCCTCGATGTCCCCGCACAGGGTGAGCGCGAAGATCGAGTCCAGGCCGTACTGGATCAGGGGGACGTCCGGGTCGATGTCGCTCTCCGGACACTCCAGGAAGGAGACCACGTGGTGGATCAGCAGCGCGCGGATCTCCTCCGGGGTGGGGCAGTCGACGGCTTCCTCGACGGGGGCGGTCATGATCGGGTTCCTCTCTCGGGATTCCGGGTGGTGGGGAGGGCGGTGGCGCGGTGGTGCGGTGGCGCCGGTTCAGCAGAGCCGGCGGCCGATCAGGTCGAAGCCGGTGTTGGCCGCGTACCGGGCGGTGAGCTCCGCGAAGACCTTGTGGCCGGCCTCCCGCGCGCCGTCGACGGGGTCGTACCCCAGCCGCGCGGTGAGCCGGTCGAGGGCGCAGACCAGCCACGCCGGGTCGCGGACGAACGCGCTGGGGTGGTCCTGGTTGTGCTGCCACACGCCCACGCAGGCGGCGGCCGCCAGCAGGACGGCGTAGCGCTCCGCGAGCTCGAAGGCGACCGGCCCGGCGAACGGCGTCCGGTTGCGCGGCGGCAGCCCGGTCCAGCCGTTCTTCTGGGCCCGCAGCTCCTCCAGCAGCCGTCCGTGCAGCACCCGCAGCGCCGGGTCGCCCGAGAGGTCGGCCGCCGGCAGGGTCGCGATCAGCCGGTCGTCCGGCCCGGCGCCGGCCGCCAGCCGGCCGAAGTCCAGCTCGGGCAGCGGCTCGCCGAACCGGAACAGGACCGGGTCCGGCGCGGCGGAGGAGAACCAGCTCTTGCGGGCCAGCCTCGGCAGCTGCGGGATCATCGTCGCCTGGCAGATGGTGGCCCCGGAGTGGGCCAGCGCCGCGACCGGCAGGTCCCGCAGGTGCTTCTGGAACACCGCGTGCGGGCCCTCGCGCAGGAACGACCGGGCGCTGAGCAGCACCGCCAGGCCGTCGGCCGCGTTCTGCGCGAGCATCGGGACCAGGTACTTGGCGGCCGCCGCGTAGACGCTGGTCTGGCCGGGCAGCACGTGCAGCGAGCGGCACACCGTGGTCGCCAGGCTGTCGCAGACCAGCAGATCGGTGAAGGCGGCGGTCAGCTGCGCCCTGGCGTGGGGCAGTTCGGCCACCGTGCGGTCGTACAGCCGGCGCCGCAGGGTGAAGTCGGTGACCGTGCGCAGCATGGTGTCCAGCGCGCCGACCATCGCACTGCTCGCCACCGACTTGGTGACCTGGAAGCAGCGCAGCACCGTCTCCATGGCGTCGCCGATCTCGCCGACCACCGCCGAGGCGGGCACGGGGCACTCCAGGAACTCCACCCCGCCCAGGTGGGTGGCGCGCATGCCGGAGGTGCGGAAGCGGGGCAGGAAGCGCAGCCGGTCGCGCGGCACCGCGGCCGGGTCCACCAGCAGCAGCGAGTGGCTGCGGTTGCCGGGCTCGGTGCTGGTCCTGGCCAGGACGGTGATCGCGTGCGCCCGGGCGATGTTGTTGATCACCTCCTTGCGGCCGTCGAGCACCAGCTCGGCGCCGCGCGGGGTGGCCGTCAGCCGGGTGCGGGCGAGGTCGTCGCCGTGGGCGAGTTCGGTGATCGCACCGGCGGTCTGGCCGTTGCCCAGCAGGACGTCGGCCAGCCACCGGCGCTGCGCCTGGTCACCGGCCGCCCAGACGGTGGAGGAGGCGATCAGGTTGATCGCGCCGAACCCCAGGCCCAGGGCGCCGTCCCGGCGGAACACCGTGCGCAGCACCCGGGCGAGCCGGTCGGCCTGCACGAGCCGGCCGCCGAGCGCCGTCGGCACGAACTCCGCGCCGATCCCGTAGGCCTCCATGGCCTTGCGGCCGGCGGGCAGGAAGTCGCCGTGCTCGTCGGCGTCGACGAACGCCTGGTAGCCGACCGGGTTGCCGGGGTCGGTCGGGTCGCCGAGCAGCAGCTCCAGCGGGTCCGGGGTCTCCAGGTCGCCGAGCGGGCCCGCCGGTGCGGGCCGGGCCGGGGAGGCGGTGTCGAGGGCGGTCATACGGCGGCTCCGGTGAGCTGGTAGGGCAGCAGCGAGGGCAGCCGCCCGGCGGTGAACTGGTCGACGAGCGGCTCCACCAGCCGGTCGACGGCCTGCTCCGGGTCCTGTCCGCCGTCGGCGGCGAGGTACGCGGTGCGGACCGGGCGCAGCGAGCGCAGCAGCCGCACCAGGCAGCCCTCCAGCCACAGCCCGGAGTCCCAGAGCCCGTGGCCCGCCAGGGCGAGGTCCGACTCCCGGTTGCGGAGCCACAGGTGCACCGCCGCGGCGGCGGCGAGGCAGCGGGCGTAGCGCTCGGCGAGCTCGAACGCCTCGGCGGGGGCCCCCGCCGGCACGGGCCGGTACGCGGTGATCCGGCCGATCAGCTCGTCGGCGGCGCCGGCCACGTCGGCCGCGCACGCGGCGAGCGAGGCGGGGACGGTGCCGGCGTCGGCGAGGGCGCGCAGCTCCTCGACCGCCGCGGGCAGCGCCCGCAGCAGCCCGCAGCCGTCGCGGGGCAGCAGGTCCAGCCGGCCCGGGTCGAACGCGGGCAGCGGTTCGGTGAGGGTGGTCGCCGTCCGCAGCCCGGCGCCGGGCGCGGCGCCGCGCCGGTGGCCGCGGGCGATCAGCGGGAAAAGGTTGACCAGCGCGTGCAGGTTGATCACCGAGTTGCCGTCGAAGATCCCGACGATCCGGTGGTCGCGCAGCACCTTCTGGAAGCGGCCGTCGGCGAAGGTGTCGCCGCGCAGCAGCGAACGGGTGCCGATCAGCCGGGCGAGCCGGCCGAGGGCCTGGTCCACCAGCGTGGGGACCAGGTACTTCGTCGCCGCCGAGACGAGCGCGAGCTCCTCGGTGAGCGCGTGGATGGACCGGCCGGCCACCAGGGTCAGCGCCTCCGCCGCGAGCAGGTCCGCGTAGGACTGCGCGAGCAGCCGGCGCGACTGCGGCAGGTCGATCAGCCGCCGCCCGTGGTTCAGCCGGGTCAGCGCGTAGCCGGTGGCCATGCCGAGGGCCTGGTCGCCCGCGCCGAGCGACAGCGACGCGCACAGGGTGCGGGTCAGCTGGAGGCTCTTGAGCACCGTCTCGATGCCGTCGCCCTCGGCGCCGACCAGCGCCGTCCCCGGCACCTCGGCCCCGGAGAACACGACGCCGCTGATGTCCGCGCCGCGGATCCCGTGCAGCCGCGCCGCCGGGAGCGGGCGGTACTGCGCCGGGCCGAGCCGGCGCTTGTCGACCAGCAGGACGCTGAAGCCGCGCGGGCCGCCCTCCGGGGAGGTCCGGGCGAGCACGCTGACCAGGTCGCCCCGGGTGGCGTTGTTGATCAGCCACTTCTCCCCGGAGATCCGGTAGCCGCCCGGGACGCGCTCGGCCCGGACCTCCCCGGCCAGCAGGTCGCTGCCGTGCTCGCGTTCGGTCAGGCCCCAGGAGACCACGGTGCCCCGGGCGACGTCGGCGCCGAGCGCCGCGGCCTGCTCCGGGCTGCCCCCGACCCAGACCGAGACCGCGCCGAGGAAGGTCTTGGCGTGGGCGACGGCGACCGTGAGGTCGCGCCGGGCCAGGGCGCGGACCAGCTGCACCGCCTCCGGGAAGCTGTCCAGCGCCCCGCCGTACCCGGCGGGCACGTACTGGGCGGGCAGACCCAGGACGTCGAGCTCGCGGCAGATCTCCAGCGGGAACTCCTCCCGCTCGTCCAGCTCGGCGCACCGCGGGTAGGAGAACAGCCGCCCGGCGTCGTGCGGGTCGCCCAGCAGCCGGTCGAACGCGGCCGCCACGGTGGTGTCCGGCGCCCTCACGCGGCACCCCCCGCCACGGCCGCCGCCCGGTAGCGCCGCCCGACCGGCCGGCTCAGCTCCTCGTGGACGGGCTTCAGCCCGCCGCTCAGGAACAGCTCCCGCATCAGGGAGCGCTGCACCTTGCCGCTGGTGGTGCGGTGCACGTGCCCCGGGCGCAGCAGCACCACGCTGGGCAGCCGCACCCCGAGCGAGCCCGCCAGCTCCTCCTGGATCCGGCGCGCCAGCTCGCCCGGGTCGACCTCCTCGCCGCGCGGGATGCGCAGCTCCTGCATCACCACGAGGTCCTCCTGGTCCGTGGGGACCGAGCAGACGCTGCCCGACAGACCCCGGAAGGCCGGGTGCATCGCGGCGACCTCGCGCTCGATGTCGTGCGGGTAGAGGTTGCGGCCGTGGATGATGAGCATGTCCTTGATCCGGCCGGTCACGTAGAGCTCGCCGTCCTCGAAGGCCCCGAGGTCGCCGGTGCGCAGGAATCCGGCCTCCCCCTCGGCGGTGACGGCCCCGAAGGCCCGCGCGGACTCCTCCGGGTTGTTCCAGTAGCCCGGTGACACGCTCTCGCCGCGCACCCAGATCTCGCCGACCGCGCCCTCGGGCAGGGTGACCCGGCTCTCCGGGTGCACGATCCGCACGTCCATCCAGTCGGCCCGGCCGCTGCTCACCAGCGGCAGCCGGTCCGCCTCCGCCGGGGCGTGCGTGCCGTCCGGGCCCTGCGTGCCGTCCGGGCCGTGCGTGGCGTCCGGGCCGTCGGCGTCGTCGGCACCGGCGGCGC
Source organism: Kitasatospora sp. NPDC059462 (assembly GCF_042749955.1). Lineage (NCBI taxonomy): Bacteria > Bacillati > Actinomycetota > Actinomycetes > Kitasatosporales > Streptomycetaceae > Kitasatospora > Kitasatospora sp. NPDC059462. The sequence goes on from NZ_JBHYUU010000037.1 coordinate 46,270, forward strand.
CGCTTCCCGCGCGGACCAGGAGGTGCCGTTCGAGGGCCGCCCGGTCCGCCTCGATGACCGGCGCCCGCCGGCCGCGCGGCGTGGCGGTGATCAGCAGCGTCGCCTCGGCCATGCCGAAGCAGGGCGCGACGGCGTCCGGCCGGAGCCCCGAGACCGCGAAGCGCTCGTTGAAGCGGGCCAGCGTACCGGGGTTGATCGGCTCCGCGCCGTTCACCGCCGTCCGCAGGCTGGAGAGGTCCAGCGCCGCCGCCTTCTCCGCCGTCACCTGCCGCGCGCACAGCTCGTAGGCGAAGTTCGGGGCCGCCGTGTTGGTCACCCGGTGCTCGTCGATCAGCTGCAGCCACAGGTACGGCCGGCGCAGGAAGTCGCCGGGCGACAGCAGCACCGTACCGGTCCCCAGGAACAGCGGGGCCAGCAGCATCCCGACCAGGCCCATGTCGTGGTAGAGCGGCAGCCAGCTGCAGGAGGTGATCGACTCGTCGAGGCCGAACGTCCGCTCCATGTACCGGATGTTGTCGGCCAGCGAGCGGTGGGTCACCACGACGCCCTTGGGGTCGCTGGTGGAGCCCGAGGTGTACTGGAGGAAGGCCGGGGTGTCGGCGCCGATCCACGGCTGCGGCCCGGCGGCGTCCGCGTCCGGCTCGAAGGTGTCGGTGGCGACGCAGTCGAGCTCCGGCGCGCCCGCCTCCGCGACGGCCTCGACGACGTCCGCCAGCGACCGGCTGTCGGTCAGCACCACGGCGGGCCCGGCGTTGCGCAGGATCGCGGCCGTGCGCGGCCCCCGGCGCCCGTTGTTCACCGGCAGCGGCGCCGGCACCGCCACCAGGCCGGCGTACATGCAGCCGACCAGCGCCTCGACGAAGTCCAGCCCGGTGGGGTACAGCAGCAGGACCCGGTCACCCTCGGCGCACCGGGTGCGCAGCCGGGCCGCGACCGAGCGCGCCCGGCGGTCCAGCTCGGCGAAGCCCAGCGTCAGAGTCGTCCGGCTGGACCCGCTGACCTGCACGAAGCTGACCGCGTCCCGCTCCGGCCGGTCCTGTGCGTACCGCCTGAGCCGGTCGACCAGGTAGTCGCCCATCCCGCAATTCCTTTCTCCATGGTTGCCGCGGACCCGGTACGGGAGCGGTTCACCTCGTCGTCGTGAGGCCGGCGAGACCGGCCGGCCGTCCCGTGCCCACCGGGTGCCACAGCGGTGCCGTGGCGACCCGGGCGTCCGGGGTGCGGGCCGCCAGCTCGACCGCGCGCAGATAGTGACCGGCCAGCCGCTCGACCGTCGCCCGCTCGTACAGCCGGGTGTCGTAGCGGAAGTCGACCGCGAACGCCTCGGCGCTCTGCAGCACGTCGACCGCCAGGTCGACCTGCCCCTCCTGCTGGGGCAGGTGCCAGGGGCTCAGCAGCAGCCCGGAGCACCGGGTGACCCGGTCCTCGTCCCCGGTGTCCAGCAGCGGGCGCAGCCCGGCCGCGGCATGGGCGGTGGACAGCATGTTGAAGGTGATCTGGAACAGCGCCGACCGCCCGGCGGCCCGCCGGCTGCGCGACTCGCGGGCGACCAGCGGGAACGGGTAGCGCCCCGCGTCCATGCCGCCGCGGATCTGCTCGTTGGCGGCGACGGCGGTGTCCCGGAACGTCGCCCCGTCGGCGAACGCCGCCTTCAGCACGATGGTGTTCATGAAGTTGCCGACCACCTCGCGCATCCGGCTGCTCAGCCGGGTGGTGACCGGGGCACCGATCAGGAACTCGCGCTGCCGGGTGGAGCGGTGCAGCACCACCTGGAAGGCGGCCAGCAGGAAGGCGTACGGCGTGACCCCCCACTCGGCGGCCGCCGACAGCGCCGGCCCCGCCAGCTCGGGCGGCACGGTCACCCGCAGGGTGTCACCGGCGAAGGACTGGCTGTCCGGCCGCCGGTGGTCGGCGGGCAGCTCGGCCGCCGGGACCTCGGCGCAGACCTCGCGCCAGTGGCCGCCCATCGCCGTGCCGCGGGCCGAGGCGAGCAGCCGGCGCTCCTTGTCGACGTGGTCGTGGTAGCGGCCCGCCGGCGGCGGTCCGGCCGGGGCCGGGTGCTCGTACCCCTTGAGCAGATCGCCCAGCAGCAGCGCGTTGGACGCCGCGTCGGTGGCGATGTGGTGCCCCGCGACCAGCAGCACCGCGTCGGCGGGCCCCCGGGTCAGCAGGACGAACCGGAACGGCGCGCCCGACTCCGGCACGAACGGCCGGCCGAGCTCCTCGCGGACCGCCGCCCGCAGCGCCGGGTCGTCCGCGCCGGGCAGCTCGCGCACCGTCAGCACCGGCTCGCCCAGCGGTTCCTCGATCCGCACCGGCCGGCCGCCGACCACGTCGAAGCGCGAGCGCAGCATCGTGTGCCGCTCGCCCAGCGCCGCGACGGCGTGCCGCAGCCGGGCGAGGTCGACCGCCGAGCGGATCCGCACGGCGAGCCCGGTGTTGTACGCCCCGCTGTGCGGCGCCAGCCGGTACAGGAACCACTGCGCTTCCTGGGTGTGCGAGAGGGGGAGGACCTGCTGCGCCATCACGCGCCCCCCGCCCGCACCGGCGACCCGGCGGCCCGGACCGCCCGGGCCAGCCGCAGATCGTCCCTGAGGTGGCCCACCAGGTGCCGCAGCAGCGCGGCGGTGTGCGCCTCCAGGTAGAAGTGCCCGCCGGGGAAGGCCCGGTACTCGAACCGGCCGCTGGTCAGCTCCGACCAGGCGCGGACCGTCCCGGGCGGGCAGTCCCGGTCCTGGTCGCCGTTGTAGGCCACCACCGGGCAGCGGACCTTGGCCGGCTCCGGCGCATAGGTCTCGACGGCCCGGAAGTCCGCCCGCAGCGCCGGCAGCGTCAGGGTCAGCAGCTCCGGATCGGCCATCGCGTCGGCCGAGGACAGCCCGAGCCGGCGCACCGCCGCGACCAGCGTCGCGTCGTCCTCCAGGTGCAGCCGGCTCGGCTCCCTGCGGTGCGGCGCCGGCTGGCCCGACAGGAACAGCCGCACCGGCTGGACCCCGTGGAGCTCGTCGAGCCGGCGGGCGACCTCGTAGGCCAGCGCCGCGCCCATGCTGTGCCCGAAGAAGGCCACCGGGGTGTCCAGCAGGGGGGCCAGCGCCTGCGCGGCCTCGTCGGCGAGCGCCGTCATGGACTCCACCGGCCGCTCGTGGATGCGGCTCTGGCGCCCCGGGTAGCAGGCCGCCCGGAGCTCGATGTCCTCCGGCAGGTGCGCCGCCCAGCCGTGGAAGAACGTCGGTACGCCGCCCGCGTGCGGAAAGCACACCAGCCGCAGAGCGGGACGGGCCGCGGCGCCGTACCCCTGAAACCACTTGCCGCCCGTTTGCGTCATGGGGATCCCTCCGGGACAACCGGTCGAAGGACGAGATGAATGCACTGAACGATGATGCGAAGAATGCCTATACATCAGCTATATGAGTCATATGCGGATCAATCCACATCCTTCTCGGTGCGCGCGGTCCGGCTGAAGCCGACCACGGCGGCGAGGGCCGCGACCGCCGCCCACAGCAGCATCGAGGTCCGGGTCGTCCCGATCGCGTCGAGCAGGTAGCCGCAGCCCAGCGCACCGAGGGAGTTGAAGCCCGCGCCGAGGAACCGCGCGGTGCCGTTGACCCGGCCCTGCATCTCGTCCGGCGTGTTCTGCACCTGGAACACCCAGGCGGCCACGTTCAGGATCCCGGAGGCGAAGCTCAGACCGCCCAGGACCAGCGCCAGCGCCACCGGCCGGTGGAGCAGCGCCACGAACGGCATCAGGACCACCCACAGCGTCGTCACGATCACCAGCACGGTGTGCAGCCGGTAGCGCCGCGACAGGTGCGGCTCGACGAGCGAGCCGGCGATCCCGCCGATCCCGCGGGCGGCCGCCACGATCCCGAAGTCGGCCGGTGAACCGCCGTTGCGCTGGATGATCACCATCACGGTCAGCGCGAGCACCTGGAAGATCAGATTGCTGCCGGCGAAGAACCCGACCAGGAACCGGGCGAACTTCCGCCGCCACAGCCAGCTGACCCCGTCCCTGATGTCCGTGTACAGCCGCCGGCCGGACCGCTCGCCCACCACCGCCCGGAGGTCGCGCCTCAGTCGCGCCAGCATGCCCAGCGCCAGCAGGTTCGCCGCCGCCATGAAGCCGAACGGCAGCCAGTGGGCGGCCGACAGCAGCAGACCGCTGGCCGGCTGGCCGAGCAGACCGATGGCCGAACCGCGCGCCTCGTTGCGCGACATCGCGGTCGGCAACTGCTCGGTGGAGACGACGCTGCGCACCGCGGCGCGCTCCGCGAGGTCGTAGAAGGTGGCCAGGCTCATCTCCACGAACGCGGCCAGCATCAGGTGCGGCAGCCACACCTCGTCCCGGGCGACGGCGACCGCGACACTGGCCACCGTCAGGAGCCCGATGACGTCACACCAGAGCATCACCCGACGGCGGTCCCAGCGGTCCACGAAGGCGCCGGCCGGCAGCTGGACGACCAGGTTCGGCAGCGCCGCCGCGAAGCCCACCAGCCCGGCGTGGGCCGCCGACCCCGTGTGGTAGAGCGCCAGCAGCGGGAAGGCCACCATGGCGATGCAGGAGCCGAACCGGGAGATGCCCGCGCTCAGCCAGAGCCGGGTGAAGTCCCGGTTGCGGTGCAGCGGCGGATGGTCGGAGGGCGGGGCCTGCCGGGCGTCCGCGGGGTCGGGGGCGTCCGCGGCGGCGCGGGCGTCGGGGGTGTCCGGGGTGTCCGGGGTGTCGGGGGCGTTCTGGGCGTCGGGGGTCTCGGCGGTGCCTGCGGTGCCCGCGGTGCCCGCGGCAGGGCTCATCGGGCGCGTCCCGCGGGCCGGCGGGACGCCCGGGCCGGCGCCGGGAGCGCCTGGAGGTCGACCTTCCCGCTGATGCTGAGCGGAATCCGGGCGATCGCCAGGAAGGTGCTCGGGATCATGTAGTCCGGCAGGCTCACGGCCAGGTGCGCCCGCAGCGCGGCCACCTCCGGCGCCCGGTCCACGGGCACCAGGTAGGCGACCAGACGGAGGTCGCCCTCGCTCGGCTCCCACACCGTGACGACGGCGTCGCGGACCCCGGGGTGATCGATCAACCTGGCCTGGATCTCGCCCAGTTCGATCCGGTAGCCGCTGATCTTGACCTGGGTGTCGATCCGCCCGAGGAAGACCAGCGCGCCGCCGGGCCCGCGCCGCACCAGATCACCCGTGCGGTACATCCGGGCCCCCGGCTCGCCCCATGGATCGGGGACGAAGCGCTCCGCGGTGAGATCCGGCCGGTTGGCGTAGCCACGGGCCAACCCGTCCCCGGCGATACAGAGTTCGCCGGTCCCGCCGTCACCCGCCGCGCGGCCCGCGCCGTCCAGCACGTGCAGCCGGGTGTTGGCCAGCGGGCCGCCGAGGAGCACCTCCGCCGGCCGCTGCGGAACCTCCCAGAACGAGGACCAGACGGTCGTCTCCGTCGGGCCGTACACATTGGTCAACCGGCGCACCCTGCGCCGCAGTTCACCGGCCAGCGCGACCGGCAGGGCCTCCCCGCCGACCAGCGCGTGGACATCCGGCCGGTCGAACCCGGCGGCCAGCAGCAGCCGCCAGCCCGAGGGCGTGGCCTGCACGTGGCTGACGCCCCGGTCGGCGACCAGCCGCAGCAGCGCCGCGGGATTGCGCGCCTCCGCGTCCGGCGCCAGCACCACCCGGCCGCCGTCCAGCAGCGCCGAGTAGAGCTCCAGCGCCGAGATGTCGAAGGAGACCGAGGTGGCCGCGAGCCAGGTGCCCGCCGGGCCGGCCCCCACGTCCTCGGTGACCGAGCGCACCACGTTCAGCAGCGAACGATGGGTGACCATCACGCCCTTGGGAGTGCCGGTCGAACCCGAGGTGTAGATCACATACGCCAACTGCTCGGGGTCCGAGGCCCGTTCCGGCCGGGAGCTGTCGTCCGACTCCACGGCCGGACCGTCCTCCCCGAGTTCGAGCACCGCCCCGGCGAAGCCCGCCGGCACCCGCCCGGCGGCGTCGGCCCGGCAGATCAGTACCGCCGCCCCGCTGTCCGCCAGCATGAACTCCAGCCGCCCGGCGGGCAGCCCCAGGTCGAGCGGGAGGTACGCCGCGCCCGCCTTCCACACCCCGAGCAGCGCCGGAAGCAACTCCGGGCCGCGCGGCAGCAGCACCCCGACCGGCCGGTCCGGCCGCACGCCCAGGGCGATCAGCCTCCGGGCGATCCGGTTCGCCTGCCGGTCCAGCTCGCCGTAGCTCAGCCGGGCCCCCTCGGCGACGACCGCGACCGCCTCCGGCGCGGCATCGACCTGCGCCTCGATCAACTCGACCACACGACCGACGGCTATCGCCGTGTTCATAGTCTTCCCTTCCACTCGTCGGCTCTGATCGGTACGGGCCGGGGGGGGGGCGGGCGGGGGGGGGGCGGCCCCCCCCCCCGGGGGCCGGCGCCGGCCCCCCGGGCCCCGGGGCGGGCCCC